>CAZPIL010000010.1:0-13862 GCA_964586705.1 uncultured Nitrososphaera sp.
AGCAGCCAACAGTAAGTACGAGCGGTTCGGCCAGTGTGGACGTGGTACCTGACAAAGTCAGCATAACTATAGGTGTCGAAACTGACGGTGAGACCGCGGCAGAAGCATCAGCATCTAACACCGAACTTATGGAAAAGGTCATCGCAGCTCTAAGGGAACTTGGCATAACGGATGAGCAGATGACTACGAGCATCTATAGTGTCTTGCCCATATACGAAAGCAGGGATGCTGCCGAAGTTTGCATCCAGATCTATCCGCCTCCCCCAGAATGCCTTCCAGGAAACGAAATAGTAGGCTACAAGGCGAGTAATTCTGTAACTGTTGAGATGGATGTGGACTTTGGAGCAGGCATGGTAATTGATGCTGCGGTAGAGGCAGGTGCAAACAATGTGAGTGGAGCGTACTTCTTTGTATCAGAAGAGAGGCAGCAAGAGATTCGCGATAGTCTCATAGGTCAGGCTATTGCAAACGCAGAGAGCCGTGCAGACAAGGCAGCAGAAGCAGTAGAAAGGGAAATAATCGGCGTCAAGTCGATAAGCCTCAACGACATCCACTTTCCTGCATTCCAAAGAGAACTTGCGGCTGATGCTGCTGACTCTACTCCCATACTCCCCGGAGAACAACAGATCACAATGAACGTCCAAGTTGTCTATATGATGGGCTAACTCCCCTCACTTTTTTATTTTATTTCCTTATAGATAGCAAGCCGCTTTTTCAGTACCAAGTTTTCTTTGCGAAGACGAATTACCTCTTCTAAAAGCTCCCCCCTAGTCATCCTGGCGTAGTGGGCTTGCCCGGATACTGTCATAGTCAATTGCTATACGGTTTCCTAAAAAAGTAACCGACAGTTGCCGAGTTTACCTTCAGCTCTAATTTAGCTGATGAAATTGAACTAGAGTCATATTCCTCAATTCTTAATACTAAAAATTGGCACACCGGCATATGGGCCTAGTGACATGGATAGTCATAGGGGTCATCATATTGGCGATAATCGGCCTCGGGTGGGAGACTTTTTTTTCAGGTGTGGCCCAAGGAGTCGAGAAGCTTGGCCAGAACCAAGTCGTCGAGAATATCACTAATGGCGCGAAAGAAGCTGTCGAAAGCATGAGATAGAGTGATAATGTGGCAGCGGCAAGTATAGCAGTTGGCAGAAATTTATGTTTACTTTGACGGCCTTTGCCAGCCAATCAACCCGGGTGGCATAGCTTGCTATGCTTTCCTCATAAAGAACGACGGCAGGACCATCTATAAAGAAAGAGGACTTGCAGCTGAGCCCTTTTCCGAAGGAGCGACCAACAACGTTGCAGAGTACACAGCACTTGTAAAGGCTCTCGAGTGGCTTGTCGCTAATAAGCGAGAGTCAGACGTTGTCCGCGTAAGGGGCGATTCTAACTTGGTGATAAGCCAGTTGAGAGGAGAGTTTAGGGTCAGGAAGAAGGCATTAATGCCGCTATTTCAAAAGGCCGCACTGTTAAAGAATAAATTCGCAGATATCACGTTTCAGTGGGTCGCAAGGGAAGAAAACAAAGAGGCGGATAAGCTTAGCGAAGAAGCTTATAACAACGTGTTGTTAGATAACCCGAAGCTTTTAGACAGGTTTAAAAAGTAAGGCTCATGTAGAACCGAGCTCTGCGCCGCCAAAGTATACGTTAAATGCCTTGCACCAGATTATGACAGTATTGTACTTCGACAGATCAACGGCATCAGGCAATTCATAGTTCTGGTTACCGCTATTTGCTTTGAGTCGGCCAAGGTCAATATAGTCCGATGCGCTTTTGTCAGTTGAAAGATAAACATAAAGATCCGGTCCGTTTGTCACACGAAAGTTCTCAAACCTCAGAATAGCACTATCGTCGCCGGGGTACAGCACTTTCGCCTTGCCCGAAGCATTGTGTATGCCATCACCTGCGCCTTGAAACCCACCGTTGAACTCCTTCATCATCATGTTTCCCATCACTTCACCTACATCACTTCTCATCAAGCTTTGTTCTGCGTCTTCATCCTCTTGTGCAGCATTGTTTTGTCCAAAGGTTGTAACTGGTGATGGCTCATCTATCATAGTTTCCGTAAAGTAGGGCATGGCCGCATATACTCCTGCAGGAAAGACTATGGCGGCCACGATTATCGCGACCAAGATGTTCTTGTTCATACAACGTTCAGCTACGATGAATGTTAAGATGATTTTTCCAAATCTCGTCCGAATTCCACCCTATTTTATAGCCACAAAAACTGACTGATGAGTCATTATGCTTATTAGTCGCTGCGCCTTAACATGCAGCGTGAGTACAGGGACAGGAGTGAGCCTGATATGTGTCCCAAAGTGACTGAACTTTATAAGAGCGAAGTAAGGGAACGCATACTCCGTGCGGCTATGGAGAGTTTTGCCCAGACAGGTTACGACAAGACCAAGATGGATGATATTGCCAAAAGACTGGGTCTAAGCAAGGGCACGCTGTACCTTTATTTCAAGAGCAAGGAAGACCTTTTTCTGGCAATCTGTGAACACAACATGGAACAGGGCAGGGAAGCAGATTCCAAGCTCTTCTTAAGAAAAGAAAATGCATCCTCTGACGCAGAGCAGATCTTCGACAACATACGCCAGAGGGAGCGGGGCAACGACAGGATTGTACTGGAGATGGTTGTGGAATCAACACGAAACCCGCGCCTCAAAAAGGCCATGCAGGACTACCACACGAAAGTACATGACCGCGTGCTCCAAGAGTTCAAGAGGAAGGCTGAGGAGGGATATATCAGAAAGGATATCGACGTTAATGGTCTTGCAATTGCTGTCGTAGCCCTCTATGATGGGCTTGCCGTGAACAGGATGCTCGGGATAGGCGACGCCGTGAATAAAAGGGCGTGGACGGCGATGTTAAAGGCCATGATAGCAGGCTCGAGCTAGTCACTATAAGTCACTTTAACCATCTTCGCCTGCTCAGCGTCAACAGGAGCATCATTTGCGCCAGTCTTCAACGCTGCAATCTTGTCGACTGCATCCATGCCAGACTTGACTGTGCCAAACACAGTATACTGGCCATCAAGGAAGTTAGAATCCTTGAGAACTATGAAAAACTGCGAGCCGCCACTATTTGGGTCCATTGCACGTGCCATAGAAAGTACACCTCGAGAATGCGATCTTTTGTTGAATTCGGCTTTGACAGTCCATCCAGGACCGCCAGTTCCCCATCTGCTCTTGTTTGCAGCACTTTTAGTGAGCGGGTCTCCTCCCTGTATCACAAAACCAGGGACTATCCGGTGGAATAAAGTACCATCATAAAATCCGCTTGATGCAAGCTTTTTGAAGTTCTCAACATGTAGAGGTGCAACATCTGGGAAGAAATCTATGTCAATATCTCCATGTCTTGTCTGTATTCTAGCAGTGGGCATGTAACTGGCAGGTACTGGTGTTATTTGAACCTTTGAAGCAGAAGCTTTAGCAAATAACTATGAAATTACTTCATGTTTTTCAACCGGAACCGTCCGGCGTCTGTTATCATATTTGCATAGCGATGATGCGCGTCGAAAACGTTAGCGATTGACGAACAAGTAAAATTATTCACAGTGAAGAAAGCAAAGTCACCTAAACCACAGAATGGACATAGGCATGCGCTGCGTGATACCCCCTCCCCCATTCGTGCTCCTGTTGTTATAAGCAACATCTAGGACCAAGCTTACACTTGAGGTATTTCGTTGGTTGCAGAGGTTGGAGGTTTGCGGCAAGGGAACAGGGGTTCTATCCACCAACGATGGATCCTAAAGAATACCTATCATACTACTCGCGCGTTTTTAACTTTGCAGAAGTTGGGCTGCCGGCCACGTATAGTTTTTCCCTCGCACAATGGGCACGTGGTACGCCAGAAGGTTTTAGATTTGCATTAAGGATACCCAGGCAGGCTACAGACAAAGACACCCTTGGCGGCTTTCTTGAAGCGCTCAAAAATGTGGAGGAAAAGATACTTGCAGTAATTCTCGAGACGCCGCAGAATGTAGAACTTGCTAGTGGAAAAGAATGGTTAGAAAGGGTACTGGCGGCATGCGCATATCATGGCTATTCGGCAATAGTCGACTTTTTACATCCGTCATGGTTCCAAGACGCTGGTTATAACATCCTGAGAAGGCACGGCAGTGCGCTGTGTTGGGACGCAAGTAAGCGCGACACGCCTCATGCAGAGGTCACAGCGGATCTCATATATCTCCGGCTGGGAGGCGAGGAATGGCACAGATGGGTGGAAAAGGCTAAGGCAGAGGCGCTTGTCGACAGACGAATAGAGACAGTTGCCATAGTGACTCCTAGTCCTGCCAAGGCAAATGCGGCAATGCGAGTTCTCGGAGAGCCTGAAAAAAAGTATGCAATGCAGATGCCTACACCGATACCAATGTTCAAAGAGTGTCCTTGGACAGGCAAGATGATAATCTGTGTAGATCTAAACGCCTTTTATCCTTCATGCGAAGAGCTGCGTGAGCCTTTGCTTGCAGGAAGCCCGCATGCGGTCATAATGACGGACCAGCCTGCAGGGAACATCACGAAAGGTGTTGTGTCATCCTGTTCGTATGCGGCAAGGAAGTACGGCGTCAGATCGGCAATGCCACTCTCAAAAGCACTTTCCTTATGCCCGAACCTTGCACTCAGACCTGTCGACATGTACTACTACAAACAGGTATCCCAAAAGGTGATGGCAATACTTGCAAACTTTGCAGATGTGATAGAGCAAGCAAGCATAGACGAAGCTTACATAGATTGCACTAGAAAAATAGAAGACACAAGCCCATACCAGTACGCCCTACGCATAAAGCGCGCAGTAAAGGAGTACGCAGGTTTGTTCTGCTCCATAGGTATTGCACCTTGCAAGTCCTGCGCCAAGGTGGCATCTGACTTTAGAAAGCCGGATGGCATTACAGTCGTATATCCGGAGAAAATTCAGGGTTTTCTTGCCCCGCTTGAGGTTGGCAGAATTTCGGGCATCGGTCCCAAGACTCAACAGGAGCTGAAAAAGATGGGAATTGAGACAATAGGTCAGCTCGCGTCTTGTGACGTACAAAAGTTAGTCTCCAGATTTGGCAGAAATGGCGCTTGGATGTGGAAGGTCGCGACCGGTGCCGATGAGGAGCCAGTGATCCCACGCGACGACTATGTGTCAATAAGTACGGAACACAGCCTCGAAGTGCACGCGAGGAGAAAAGACGAAGTGCTTGGACATCTGAACGCTCTGGTAGACGAGATCCATAGACGAGTCGCAAAGCGAGGTTACTTCTTTCGGACAGTGGCCGTCAAGGTAGTCAGGGCGGACTTTAGCACGGAGACGCGCGAGGTATCGTTCCAGTCACTTCAATTACAGAAAGAGGCAATAGTCTCTGTGATCCCACAGCTTGCAGATAGGCTTTCTTTCACAGGCCTGCCAGTAAGAAAGGTTGGATTGAAAGTGACTAACTTGGTACCAATAAAGAGCGTGGATGCCCAACGTACTATGATGGACTTTGTACAGGAATGACATGCTTTCAGGACGATACTACAATTGAGTCAGACATCGTTCGCAACCAATTCGAACACCGTATGGTTATAAGCAAGCACTCCCATTATAGGCTGACGAAATGAACGATAGCACGAAAAGGTTCATCGTCAATCAGATGATGTGGCTTGGAATCTACTTTGCAATAAGCATAGTAATCTCCATGCTCCTGCCGTTTCCGATATCGCTTGGCGTGCTGATTGCAGTCATCATCGGCCTTTCGATGTACCGGAGGAAGCAGCTCATGCGTAGAATGGGTCAGTCGCAGGGATCTTTCTTTGGCGGAGGATTTAGTAGTCCTAAAGGAGTCGAATACTATTGTATGAGCTGCGGCATAAAGCATAATAACGCTGCGTGTCCGAACTGTGGTTCAAGAATGAAAAGAGTAGGTTTCTGAAAGAGTATATTTTCAAAGTGCTTCTATCTTATGCCTTTATACGCCCTGTCATACCACAGGAGATTTTCGACTTTGTTGGTTCCAGATAGCCGATCTTCCAGAATCTCCAGCCGCTGCATTGCATCAACAACCAGTCTGAGCTCTTCATATTTTTTATGCAATCGGATCTTACGCAAAATTTCCATTACTTCTGCCTTTTCGACTCCATGCTGCATGTCATATTCAATTTGCTTAATGCAATACGTTATAGTGCCATATCTCTTGTGAGTCCTTTTCTCAAAGGCAGACGCATCAGAAGATAGTCCCTTAACAAAGCGGACGATTATCTTTTCAACGTGTTCCAGGTGCCAATCCCTCATTGCAAAATTATTCGGTTTCATATTCGGTCGTAGATACTATATATTTACAAGAATTACATTTAATCCATGCTCCTGTAATATACAAAAGTCATATTCCGTAATGGGTGGAGAGTCGTTGCGGAAACGATATAGGCCATAAGACACAAAACCACTGCATGGGTAAAACAGAAACTTACACAAGTTTGAACACCGACCTCATCAGGCTTGCGACGAGGGTTGAGACATACCTTCAGGAAAGTGGCTTTGAAGTCGCGTTCTCGAAGGACCAGACTGAGCCGGCGTCTTGGTTCTTCATTCAGGCACGAAAGGCCAGCGCCCTTAGGACGGTTGCAGGCGCGAGGCGCAGTACAGATATCGCGATAAGAGGTTCGCCGGACAAGTTTGAAGTATCAATAGGGACGGGCGAGTGGGGTAAGAACCTAGTCTCATCAGCACCGCTCTTCATCGTACCCGTTATAGGCATCACGGCATCGCTTGTCAAGCTGTACACAGCAAAGAGGTTTGAAGATAGTCTCTGGAAGTTCATACGAGAACAAGCGAGGTTTCTATCAGGAAGTGCCGCCAAAACAGCAGAGCCACAAACAGGCGTGGCAGCCGACAGCAGGGCATATGACTGTGACTATATTGAAGGTTATCCAGGATGGAAAATGCATGTAACAGGAGGCAAGTTAGTACTCTTCAGAGAAGAGGGAGGAAAGAACCGTATCCTATTCAAGTCGCCCGATGGGCAAGAGATCACAATCCCTGCAGCAAACATCACAGGGGCCAGTGTGATCTCCAGAAAGAAGGGTTTACACGAGCATGACATGATGATACAGCTTGACTGCAAGGATGAAAGTGGTAGGAAAATGAGGCTTGTCTTTAACGTGAATGATGAAACCATACGGGGAGTAATGGCGGGCATAGACGAGCTTGTAGGAGAAGACAAGACACTCAGAGAACTAGAAGAAGTGAATATAACTACAGATACAAAGACCTGCACATCATGCGGCATATCGATACCAAAACAGGCACGCTTTTGTATGTCATGCGGGCAGAAACAGTGATTATTTTTTTATACGGTACAGGTTTCCGCGCGGTACTATCACGGGCTTACCGGCCTTGCTTATTTCATAGTCGACGCGCAGGATGCCGTACCCCTTTGCATTCTTTTTAGACTTGATCTCGTATGGGGCTTCAAGTGTGTCGCCGGCGTACACCTCGCCCATGAAACGTGCCTGCGTGCCACTCCACTCGTTGTCGCCGTCCATGCCATACAGAAGCATCATACAATTAGAAAACGCGGACAGGTGCGTCATCTCACCTTCAGCTCTAGAGAGGACAGACCTGCCAGGCAAAAGTACGCCCTTAATGCCCTCGGTAGCCGCAATTTCGGGCCGTTCATGAATAATGTTTTTCGTGTGAGCAAATGAGAGGTAGTTTTTGAAATCATTCATACTTGTCACAAATGACGAGGTAAACGTTTGGCCAACTGCAAAATCGTCAAAACTCATCGCAGGCAAAACACCATCAGTCTTATTTTTATACTTACATGATGATCGCACCGTGTTGCATTCCAACTGGTTCAGGACTGGACTTGATCTCTCCCACGAACAGCAAGAATTTTTGTCAAAGGTGGACAGCGCGTGTAAGGATATACGGTCGTACGAACAAGAATGCTATATTGCAGAGAAGATGAATGACCGTGTCATACCTACCTTCAGCAAAATTGGAATGCTCGGCTGTCCGATCCCAAAAAAGTACGGAGGCCTTGGTCTAGATATGCTAACGTATGCTCTTGCGATTGAAAGGATTGGCAGAGAAGGAAGTGGCATGCGCACATTCTTTTCGGTGCATACATCGATAGGACAGATGGTACTACAGGATTGGGCAGACGAGGAACAAAAGAAGGAATACCTGCCTGCAACGTGCGACGGCATGAGTATCATGTCATTTGCACTTACAGAGCCGGACGCAGGGAGCGATCCTGCCTCCATGACGACCACCTTTGAAGAGCGCGAAGGAGAGTATAGGCTTAACGGCAAAAAGCACTGGATAGGCAATGGAACGATACCTGGTATTATGACTACGTATGCTAAAGACAAGCTTACCGGAAAAGTATCTGCATTCATAGTAGACAAGAGCACCAAAGGGATTAGTGTAGAAGAGATGAGGAACAAGATGGGCTTACTTACTGTCAAGAATGCGGAGATATCCTTTGAGGGCTGTGCTATCCCGAAAAAGAATCTGCTGGGCAAGAAGGGCAAGGGGCTCAGTATCGCATATAGTGCACTCATAGATGGTAGACTTTCAGTCGCTGCAGGCGCGGTTGGCGTTATGGAGGACTGCATTGCCGAGGCTATTGCACATGCCAAATCGCGCAGGCAGCATGGCGCAGCTCTTGCAAAAAAGCAGCTTGTACAAGAACACATAGCGCAGATAGCAACCGATATCGAAAGTTGTAGATGGCTCACATATAGGGCAGTGTCTGCACGTCAAAGACTGCATGATTATGTGGAACAACAGAAAGAGCATGAGGGGGGGCTTGACCGGATGAATAGAGACAACCTCGAATACGCGACTCTCAGAAAGGAGGCTGACTTGCTTGCGGCGATAGCAAAACTTCATGCAAGCAACAAGTCGTTCGAATGTGCAAGCAGGGCGGTGCAGATATTTGGCTCCGCGGGCTACCGCAAGACTGCGAGGGTAGCAAGGCACTTTCTCGACACCAGAGCGACCACAATCTACGAAGGTGCAAACGAAGTTCTGGAATTAAAAATAGCTTCAATGGTTATAGGTGAAGAGTACTCGGCATACTAGAGTACACTCGAAGCTATCTCCAACCCTTCATCTATTTCTTCTGCAGATATTATAAGCGGGGGTATTGCCCGCATAGCCTTCTGTCCCGCAGGGAGCAAAAGCAGTCCTTTTCTGAACATGCGTAAAAGTGCTGCGTCGCGGCGTTCCTTTTCATCGAATTCTATCCCCACCATAAGGCCTATGCCCCTAACATCAATTATCCCACCCTTACCGATTAGCTCCTGTAGGCCCTTTTTCAGCCGACTGCCCATAGAAGTCGCATTATCCAAGAGCTTGTCGCGCTTTATTGTGTCAATTATCGTGGCGCCGACAGATAGGTCTATCCTGCTTCCGCCACCCCATGTGCTTGAAAGCACACCCTGTTGCTCGGGAACAAAGTCTCCTCTGAACGCTGCGGCTCCTACCTGTAGTGCCTTTGCAGCACTCATTATGTCTGGCTTGACATTATAGTGTTCAAAGCTCCACCATCGCCCTGTCCTGCCCATGCCTGACTGAACTTCGTCAAATATCAAGGGTATTCCATATGCATCTGCCTGCTTTCTCAGATTCTGAATAAATTTTTTACTTGCTATGTTGTATCCGCCTTCGCCCTGTATCACCTCACTCATGATGAATGCGACGTTGTTCTGCTCAAGTATCCTACTAATAGCGTCAATTTCCGAATCGATATCATCTCTGCAAAACTTTATCCGCAGCACAGGTAGTTCTGGAAAGCCAGCCTTTTGTACAGGTTTACTGAATGTAAACGATAGTGCACCAAGTGTCCTTCCATGGAATGCACCTGTACATGAAACGCCGGGAAGTACTGGTAGTCCTTGTGCCATCCTTTTCCGGTATGCGACTTTCATAGCATTTTCTACAGCCTCTGCACCCGAATTTACAAAGAATGTCTTAAACCCCGCTGGCAGGATTGATAGAAATTTCTCTGAAAGATCAGAGTGTTCACGGCAATAAAAGTCCTGACCAGCAATCTTGTGCGCGCCATTCTGCGTTATCCTTGCAAGCACATGCATAACGTCAGGATGACCATAGCCCAGAGGACACGCGCCGATATTCGAGGTAAAGTCCAGGAAATGGTTGCCGTCGGCATCCCGTATAACGCAGCCCTGTCCGCCGTCTATTACCAATGGGTAGGTGAACGTCGAGTCGTAGCAGTTTCTCTTCACCGCATCGATTATTTCAGTTGCCTTTGGACCGGGTAAATCCCCTGTAACTTTTGCGAAACCCACGCACCTAGTTGGTGAGCATATCTATTAAGCGTGCTAGCCCTGTCGTGCCTGTATTGTCATGTTCACATCAAGTGTATTGCCATTTCTTATAACTGTAAATCGTACGTTGTCTCCAACCCTTTTTTGTTCCAGTATTGCCCGGGCATCTGCATCGTCGTCTATTGACCTACCATCGATAGCGATTATGACATCGCCTCCGACTGGTATTTGTTCCCCCTCAACTTCAACTATTTCGCTGGCTCCCCTAAGACCAGCTCTTTCTGCAGGACTGCCACTGTTTACGCTGGTAATCATAACCCCACGTGCTTCATTAAGGTTCATTTCCTGAGCTATGGCAGGATTTACATTGACTCCGCGAATGCCCAGCGGTTCTGGCTCTTCTTCTATTTCGACTGTCACAGGATTGCCGCTCACATAGGCAAACGAGTATCCTACTGCGCCAAACAGAATTGCAAAGGATAGAGCGGTGCTTACGGCAGTGTGCATTGTCATTAACTTGAATTCAAAGCATAACTACTTTTTGGTTATCAATAGCCACAACCCCATGTCGATCATAAGCCCCTTCACAGCCAGTCACAATAGCAGTCACTGCGCATTTTTTGCGATGGACACCAAGATTTAATAATTATTCTAAAAATTTATAGTACCCCGTATTTTAAAAGCGGACTCTTGCAGACTTTGCAGCCAAACATTGCCGCCTTGCTTCCTTCCGCCACATTTTTCATATCCCCTATTATGAGCCTATCCTCTGCTTCAGCTTTTTTCATCTTCTCCATGTCGCTTTCCTGTATTCCGTAAATTATCGGGATTGTGCCAACGACTTTGTTACAGATTTCGCAGAAGCCCTCAGATACATGCCGGGGATTTTCCCGGTGGTATTCCTCATGTACCAGTGCTGCCTCTTGTCGGGGCAGACCGAATGTTTCTTCAAGTTTGTAGTTTATTCTGTAGAATATCAAGTCACCCTCATCATACTCGTTGTCCTTAAGATAAGAGAAATGAAGATCCTCTAATGCCTTTCTTATCTCCTGCTCCCTTCCCACATCGATCACAAAGTCTGTTTTTGTACGCCAGTATCATAGCTGTCGACTAGTTGCTCGTAATAGATTCGAGACTTGCCAAGTGCCGATAGCCTTGAAGCTTCTGTTTCGGCGATCTCTTTTTTCACTTGTTCTGCATTTGCCTTGAGCATCATATCGGCCATAACAAATAGCCTAAAATTTTCCTTTGTCAGATGTTGAGAAACATGGTTAGTGTAGGCCTGTATATCTAGGACTAGATTCTCAGCCTGTCCTGTGTGTAGGTATTCTCTTGCAGATGATTCCATCTTCTCTGCAAGCTGTCTAGTCACCTCATGTTCGAATAGCATCCTTGCTATGGGTCCGTGCTCGCGCGTCATTCCGCCTTTTTCAAGAGCCGGGAAGAGTGAATCCTCTTCCTTGCCATGGTGACAAACATTTGTAAAGTTCTTGGTAAAGTCAATAGCCTGCTCTAGAAAGGGCTCCGGGATAGACTTGCCAGCCTTTAAGAGGTCGGCGGTCACATTTAGCGCTCGCATCATCTTTTCGATCAGAAAGTGATCGTTGCGAAGCGATTCCGTTGACATGCAGATTTTTGCATATTAACTGGAATAATAACATTGATACCAAGGCTTTAAACAGGGTAACCTAGGAAATTATTCCGGTTGTCTTTTAGAAACGATAAGACATTATCGATGACAGACAAGTAATCCGAGTCCACATCAAAGGAGAGCATAAGGTAAAACTTGTCATAGTTGTCAGAAACTACAGGTACAGTGGCTCTCACGAGGTTATCGAATCTGCCAACAACGTACTGAAGTCTACCTACCTTGGAATTTAATCCGCCGGCAAGGGCCCCGGTCATGAATATGGCTTGACTCGCGTACTTTGCGGTTTCTTCAGCAGATGCAAGAGGAGCAAGTCCCCGCCTGTAAACGGTGGCAAGAAGTGAGCCCAAGTGGTCAACAAGTCCAACAAAGCGTATCGAGCGATCAAGAGCAAGTATATTGCTGCAGAGTTCTCTGTATTCCAACATACATACATTTTTTCCTCGGTCATGTTAAGGTGTCGGACAGATGTATGATCATTGTAGGAAGCACCAAATACCAGACGGATTCATCAAGTCTGGCGATGAAGAGTCTAGACGGACCTTTATCAATATGATGTATTTTGCACTCGGAGCCACCTTAAACAAGCAAAATCGTAAACAGGCAAACGACTAGCATCTGAAACAAGTATAAAAATCCATAGATCAGAGATCCGTGTTAATACGCGAGGTTATCTAGCGTTAATCATTTACAGCCGGACGATTGCTCTGTACTCCAAGAGCGGGTTCCTTTTTAGACACCTATTTGAAAAGGCAGCTATGAATAATGAGCTGGGGATTCTTTCCAACGACTTGAGGATATACTTCAAAGGTTTTGAGACTGCTCTTGAAAAAAAGGACGTCATGGATGCGGTACATTACCTGAACCAGATGAGGAAAGAAGTTGACGAAAACTTGGAATTTTTGATGCATGTCTATGCGAACAAACCAGAGGAAAAAAGGCACTTATCAACAAGCTATCCATCTGCATAATAGGTTCCAAGAATCTGGTTAATATCACAAGACCATCACTTTTGGCAATGCGCAAAAATGGTTTAACAGGCATCTTTTCACATCATCGGTACAAGCACCATGTCTTGCAGTATGCAACACCGTACTCTTCACAGCGATCATACGGTATGTTAAGATCGGGTCGTGACTTTCAAGATAGTCAGGACAATACCTAACACATTCTGGCTTGTTGTTAATCTATTACTCTATAATATAAGAAAATCTACTTGTTTAGAGATATTCGTTTTAGACTATTATTTGATAACCACAGATAGTACTGCACACAACCTCGCCCAAAAAATGTCCGCAGGATATCCCGATTTATGGCCATAATTTCGGCTGCACTCACTCTTGTACATGATGGAAAGCCATGGGTCAGAAATCCAACAATGAGACCTTGCGTGCAGTTGATCATGAGGTCGAGGGGACAATTGTTAACGTATCCACAGTCGTGCTACTCTTCGTGACATTTATCCTAAAGTCCAAAGATAGAAGCACGATAATTTCTGGATGCTCATTTCTGGCGCGGCGATAGCGATACTTACTATTATCAAGGACGCGTTGGCAGCATCATGAATGGCCAACATCGCCACTAGTTTTGCTAATGCATCATCTGTTTGAAATATCACCAGGGGTCTTGGCATATTGCGTTTGCATTGATAAAGCTGCACGAAAGCAGAGATCAATGGCATAACGCGGGTGTCAGGGATTTAGCACGGGGGCCAGAAACATAGCAAAACTGGCCCCCATGGTACTCTTGGAGGTTGGCTGATGGTGTTACAGCAATTATGATAGACAGCAAAAAACAGTAAAGGGTATCTCAAGAAACTAGGGGTCTTAATATAGCCAGCACTTCATGACATATTGACCGCTCAATCATAGTTCGCAGAATGCTCAACACAAAGCATCACGGGCATGCAGCTTTTAGACAATGAATTCCTGAATCTTCAAAGAG
>CAZPIL010000011.1:0-13475 GCA_964586705.1 uncultured Nitrososphaera sp.
ACAGAAACCACTTTGAGGCCATGGTGCCCAGACTCTACGAACTTGGAGGCGCGCTACCAAGGGACATAAGAAAGTTCGCCGATCAGGCAGGATGTCCGGATGCATATCTGCCAGACAACTGGGAGGACCTAAATTCCATATTGAAAGTCCTGCTTGAGGCAGAGCAGTGCGCCATCAGGTCGTGGGGAGAGGTATGTGACATGACGGCAGGCAAGGATCCGCGGACATATGACATCGCTCAGAAGATAATGCAGGAAGAAGTGGAGCACGAGGCCTGGTTCATAGAGCTTCTCTCAAAGAGACCATCAGGGCACTTTAGGAGAAAGTTTGCAGGGCAGTCTCCGCATACCGGCGAACAGGGAAGCCTCATACATCTCTAGGGTTAATACAACCCTTTTTCTTTTTCATTTTTGAATGCTCTACAAAGTTTGCAGGGCTGACGAGCTGCCGGAAGATGGATGGAAGCTTGTCACGCTTGACAGCAATGATGTCCTTGTGGGCAAGAGGCACGGTCGGCTGTTTGCCTTTAACAACTCCTGTCCGCACAGAGGCGCGTCCCTTTCAAAGGGCGAGTTCAACGGTGACAACATAGTTTGCTACATGCATAGATACGAATACAACATTTTTACAGGCAGACTGGAGAATAAAAAGTCCTGGAAAAAGGAAGAAACATGGGTCGAGCAGTCAGAAGAATGGCGCAAATCAGGTGACCTTGTGTTATACCAGGTGCATGAAAAAGACGGCCATGTTTACGTCGAGGTAAACGGCCAGTAGGCTTGTACTAGAGTGCAAGTTAGTAACTCTTTATAGTTATAGCTGAGCATCAGATCTGCTCTTGGGTTTACCACAATCGGGGGAAACCCGAACCGAGAGCGTGCCGGGGATGCTTCCCATCCTCGGTATCCCTTTCCATCCATTAGAAAAGAATACTAACTACTTTCTCGAATAGAACCTATGAGCGCTACCAGCAACAAATCAAAGTTGCTTATATTTCTCATGGTAGCCATCTCGCTTGTGTTCTTTGTCACAAGTTTTGTAGCCGCGTCGCTTACAAGCGAGCAGGTTGCCAGCGACCGCGAGCTGCCCGCCGAAGCCGCGAATTGTATGACCGTCGTGACAGGAGAAAAGGCACTTATTGACTGCTCAACGCCCTGAGCATATCCTACAAACCAACTCACGTTTTATGAGTCCCTTCTTTTGAGAGCAGTTGACGCAGACCTTCCTGCTGCATATGCTGCACGAGCCACTATGGTTGGAGCATGCAAAGGAACCGCATACCTCGCATTTGATGCTGTGCCGCGAGCAGTACATGGAACTACACAAGTAACAAAGTACCCTATGCTCGCAGCAGGCCGGTTCAAGGCATATCTTGCAGTATACCAGATGATTGTTGCAGAGCAGGTTGCCGCAGCTGCATGCACTACCCTCTTCTAGCGGAATAGAGCATGCAGAACACCGTCCCCATGTGCCCCTGCCTGACCATGAGCTCCACCTCACATCGCCAGTATGTTCTTTGCCGTTGACTATTATTGTGGCACGGTAGAATGTTTCCACAAGCCATCCAGCTATCTCGAAATTAGACTTGCTCTTAACCTCGGCCAGCGCATCGTGGAATTTTTCCTTTTCTTCTCTTTCTATTGCCCGCAGTTTTTCCACAGTTTCCTCCCTGTTAGTCCGCAGTTGCCCTATCTTGCGCTTTGTAGTCTGGATCTTGTGTTTTTTTATGTCCATCTTGTTCTCGGCCGATATCAGGCGTGATTTTTTTGCCTTTTCTTTCTTCAACTGCTTGTAGAGCTTTTCCTGTTGCCTTTGCGCGTTTACTTCTGCTTCCAGCGTTTCCTCCAGCTTTGATATGCTTTCATCGATGCTTGCTATCCTGGCCTTAGGTTTTCCTGTCTTGGCTGCCAAGTGCTCCTTCCGGGCGTCCTCCATGATTACATCGAACTTGGCAGTGAGCTCTCTTTTTAGAGCAGAAGCCCTCTTTTCTATCTCGCTTTTCCATCTACCCGCGTTTGCACGCACATCTGCGGGGATGAGGCGCTGTGAGATGAGCTTGTGCGCAGGAAGCGGCACTAACGTGCCATCAAAGGCTGCCAGCTCTTCTACCTTGTCAAGTTTCTGCTTGGCATAGCTTTTCTCAAAAACTGATGCGCTAACCTCAAACACAGGATGAAATGCTTCAGTCGACTCGACCGAGATGGCGCTTGCTTCCCTGACATTGTTTCCCAGCCTGATAAATGCTGCGAGATCTTTTGGCTCAAATTTTTTCTCTAATGCCATAAATGCCTCGTCCAAGCTTGAGGCTATGACCGCCTCGTGCTCCTTTGTGCGTGTCTTTTGCCTTACAGGCTCGATCTCTTCTTCTCCCCCTTCTCCTTCTCCAAGCTCCGGTTCTTTTAGATTCTGTACAACTTTGGGAATGCTTTCAGCTTCGTGCACTTCGGGTTTGAAATCGGCCATGAGCTGTGCAATCTCGCTGTTCTCAAGTGGCCCCCTGTGATACGTCATAGGCCAGCGCGATTTTATCACGCCTTGGAATCGGGGCTCGAAAACGTTGCAGAAAAACTCGCCTGCCTGCAGCCTGCCGATCTCTCTTTCTGCACGCGAGTCAAGTTCTAGGCCAATACTAACACGCTGGATGTCGCGCTGCGCGCCGAGTCTGCCTATAAAGCGTACGTTTGCATTAGATATTACCTTATAGTCAAGGTCGACGGCGTTCTGGCTTGCAAGCATCAGACCAAGTCCGAATGCACGGGCCTGTTTTATCAGCATAAGAAGCAGTTTCTTTGAAGGCGGTTCACGGACAGGAGGGCAGTAACCAGCTATCTCGTCAAAGTACAGCAAATATCGCAGAGTCTGCGCGCTTCCCTGCTTTATCATCCACTGGAACAGCTGCTGAAGCGTCAATTCGACAAAGAGATGCTTTTCCTGCTCTGACTGGATGTTCCGCAGGTCGAGAATGTTTATCGACGGCTCGCTGAACATCTCGGTAAAGTTGAAAGGCTCTGCGGCTGACCAGGATCGGAGCTTCGGATCGGAGACAAGCAGGTTGAGCCTAGTCACAAGCTTGCGCCTGTCCTTTTCTGTAAGCACATCTGAGACGTGGAGTGATCCTATCATGCTCAATGGCGGGCTCTCTATCCTTCGCATTATGTCCCTGACAGCAAGGCTCTCGCCAGACTTCCATGCATTTTCCAAAAGTGCCGAGACAAAGGTTATCTCACTTCTGTCGTCTTCGCTGTAACCGGCAAGGCGGAGCAGGCCATAGGACGTAAGGTCAAGAAGATCGGCAGCTGAGGATACGTCACTTGAGATGAGCCTGTCAAAGTCTTTTGGTGCGGTCAGGTTGGGCGATATACCCACTGACAGGCCGGCAGATGACTTGGGCGTGAATATACGCACCGGGATTTTCTCGAACTTTGCCGGAGAATCCGAGCTGACTGCAAACTCTTTCATCCTGCTGCTATAGAGCATGCGCAGGTTCGCGGCATATTCCATGCTGCCAAGTCTGAGCGCATCGGCCTCTTTGCCGGACCATTTTGAAAAGTCAAAAGTAGCAGACTTGAACGCAAGGTTGCCGATATAACCCTTGGGATCGATGGCAAACGTCGGGATGCCCTGCAAAGCCGTCTCTTCAACGATAACCTTTGAGAGCACAGTCTTGCCAGAGCCTGTTGCCCCAAGAATTATCGCGTGGCGGGTAAGCCAGGATATATCAACCTCGAATTTCGAGCTGTCTACCCTGCCAACATGCAGTTTTGCCATCAGTTTTTACGGTGAATCTTCAACTTAAAAAGTGCTGTGGATTTTTCCCGGCTTGTAGTGCACTACCAGCTCGCCGGTCCTTTTACGTTCCACGCGGATGAGCTTCAGCTTCACGCCCTTTGAAATCAGGTCAAATCCGTCGCCTTCTACGAGCGTAGGCGCGAGCCTGCCACCTGCGATCTTGGGCGCGATCATGACTATCAGCTCGTCTGCAAGTCCGAGCCTCAGCACAGACCAGTTCAGCTCGCCGCCGCCTTCTATCAATATCCGCTTGATACCCATTTTCACAAGTGCCGAAAAGAGAGACCGGAGATCTACAGCTTCTTTGCCGGCAACTATTACTTCGGCACCTGCTTCCCTTATGCCCTCGACAGCAGCCTGTGTGGCCCGTTCTGCCACTGCCACTATGGTTCTTGTCTGCGAAGCCGTGCGCAGCAGCCTAGACCCGGGAGGAATGCGGCCCTTGCTGTCAATTACAATCCGGGCAGGATTCTTTCCTTTTACAAGCCTTGCCGTTAGGGCCGGATCATCGGCTAGCACTGTAGAGATTCCGACCATCACTGCATCTGATGCCGCGCGCAGCCTGTGCACACGTCTGAGATCCTCCTCTGACGATATTGCCGAGTCGCCTGTGGCAGTCGCTATTTTGCCGTCAAGGGTCATTGCAGAGTTTATCAGGACTTTCAAGCAAGGACCTCCAAGAACCGTCCGCCGGCCATGACCGTTATAGAGTCACGGCTAGCCCTGTGCAGTATTGCGGCATACGGGTCATGTACCGGATAAATATCTACATGTCGCTTGTCGATGAATATCAAATCAGCCCTTTTTCCAGACTCGATGCAGCCTGTGTTTATCCTCAGCATCTGTGCGCCACTCACTGTAGCCATCTTGATAAGCTCGCAGGGTTCAATAAAATCCCCCTGGGCGTACGATGCCTTCCAGAGATAGTCAAGCTCCCGGAAGATGTCAGGCGAATTAAGCATTACGTTGTCGGTGCCGATGGCCACCTTGCAGCCCTGCCTCAGCATTTCAGCAACTCGGGGGAGTCCCGCGCCAAGGACGCCGTTTGCGCGAGGACACACTACTATGCCGGCCTTCGATGCAAGCGCCATCTCTTCGCCTGTTGCCTGCGTCATGTGCACCACTATGTCTGGGCGAAGGTGAGCCATTATTCGCTCAACTTCGCCCTTTCCGGTATTTTGCAGGGAGAACCCGACTGTCTCTTTTGACTCGGCTGCATGTATTGCAATCAGCTTTTCTCCCGCGACCTGCCTATACTGCTCAAGCGCTGCGTCGGAATTTTCATTTGCACCACTTATGCCTAGACCCTCAGACATAGCAAGTACTTCTCTTGTAGCTGCAAGCTCCTTATCCGACAGCCCATCGCCGGATGGCCCATCATAATGTTCGACCCTTCCAAGGGCCACGCAACTTATGGGAAGTCCAGAGATCGCGTCGCGCAAGAGCCTGATGCCGTCTGGTCCTCCTTCCCGGAAATCTGCAAATGTAGTTATCCCATTCCTTAGCATCGAAACGGCTGAATTGCGTACGAATGCCTTGAGATGCCCCGGTCCGCTGCGTTCTAGGATCTTCTTCTTGGCGCCAAATACCGGGTGAACTCTGTCATCAAGCCTTTTGCCTGCCGCAATGTCCTTGCCTATCGAGTCGGCTATGTGTGTATGCGCGTTGACAAACGCCGGCATCACAAAAAAGCCGCTTCCATCGATCCTTTTGATGGCACCGGACCTGCCACTACCGACGTCTTTTATCAGGCCGCCTTCTATCTCTATGTAGCCGCGTTCTACGTGCTCTAGGTCTGGCCCCAGCAGAATGCTTACGTTATCTATGGCTAGCATCGTACTTCATAGATTGTCTGTATCTTGCCCTCGTCGCGCAGGTCCCGGATAGTATCAAGTGCCTTTGTAGCTCCTTCTGCTGCGCGCCTCCCGGTCCTACCGATGCCTATGCCGCAGTTCAGCTTGACGTCAAGGCCGGCGGTTACTTTCTTTATCACCTCATCTGCCTGCATTCCGGTCACGCCGTTAGAGATTACCATAAAGTTGTCACCGCCAAGGAAAAAAGTGAGCGCTTTGTGCTTCAGGAACTCCTCTGCAAGGCCGCTGTAAACTTTCATGACAAGCGCCGTGATCTCATAGGGCGACAGGCGGCCTGACAGCTTGGTGGAACTGTCTACATCTATGTGCATAACCTGCGCAGACATGCTGTTGTTGCTGTTGTCACCTGACGTATGGCCGTATACGCGCGCCGGTTCATCTGCAAACTTGTCGCCTTGTCTTGCACTGTATGCGGATATGCTGGCGCCAAACGCGGTATCTCCAGAGCCTATCGCCATGGACATGCTCAGGTCATTGTAGAGACCGGCGAGCTCGCGCTGTATTGCAACGTGCTCTTTCACTGATAGGTCATTTGTGATGGCAAAATACTCGTCAAAGCGGTTAAAGTAGACGAGACAGTCTCTATCTGAAAATAGACGCTGCACGTCATGGTATATCTTTGCTTGCAGCATCTGGAGCTGCGCCTCGCGGTCATATCCAAGCGTAAGCGTCCAGGGTCCATAACCCTCTATCCTAATTATTGTCAGTTGTATCATCTATTATCACTGTTTCTCTGCTCCTGCTCGCCGTTTTTTCTAGCTTTCCAAGCCGCAAGATCATGTTAGCGGCCGCATTGACGGCGCGCATTGGAACTTCTTCTATACGAGCCTCGGCCTGCTCGTCGGTCATGCCAGGGCCTGTTATGCCGAGTGTAACAGGTTTACCATGCTTCAATGATATGTCTGCGATCAGCCGCGCCGCATTCTCGGCCACAATGTCGTCATGGCGCGTGTCACCCTTGATGACGGCGCCAATGGTCACGACCGCGTCAACAGTGCGCCTTTTCAAAAGGCGTTCTACTACAAGCGGCATGTCATAGACTCCTGGAACGTAGAAAATGCATGAAATATCGGCCCCAAGCTTGGCAGCATGTTTTTTCGCATTTTCGAGCATCCGTGATGTCACCTCACCATTGAACTCCGAAACGACAATCGCCAGCCTCATGCTGCCTTGGCCTTCTTATGTGCTTCCTTAATTTCGCTTGCCTCTACAATAGGTATGCCTGTCCGGCTTGCGTATTCGTATGCTTTTTCAATGGACAATGCTTTGTGTGTCTTGCTGTCCATCATCTCGCACATGGCTACTGCCGGTGTTATGCCTGCAAGCTTGGTCAAGAAGATGCAAAGCTCCGTGTGGCCAGTGCGCTCCGCAAGCAGATACTTTGATGCTATCAATATCGGAACGTGGCCTGGCGCGCGAAAGTCCCTAGCAAATTCATCGACGCCTCCGTTCTCAATGTTCTTGCACACATATGCCATCCGCGATATTGTGAGCGCCCTGTCGCTATCGGTGATGCCAGTATATGTCTGTCGGTGGTTTACTGAGATTGAGAAAGAAGGCTTGTCGCCGTACGCAGCCTTTCCTTCGGTGAGTTTTACATAAAGCGGATTAACCCTGCCCATGTCAGCTATCATGTCGTGCATATAGACTAGACCCAGCTTGGCGGTTACTTCATTTGCAATGGCAAGGCACAGTAGACCACCGGCATCCTGCCGCATTGTCGCAATGTGCGTAGGCATGACGTACTCGGCGGCAATTACCATGTCGACCTCATTTTCACGCCCCTTGTCGTCATGGACCAGCACAAAGCTGCCGGCCTTGAGTGATGATATCGCGTCGGCTAGCAACAACAATGTCGCGGTATAGTTACTATTAAAAGGTTACTTGAAAGATAGTAATTACCAATGTTATGGTAGGCGCTTGGCGACATATTTGCTCAGCACGTCTGTCTCGATGTTCACCTTGTCGCCCTTTTCCTTTGCTCCAAGAGAGGTTATGGCAAGCGTATGAGGTATCAACGATACCGAGAATCTCCCTTCGTTGTCATCAACATCGACTACCGTCAGACTAATGCCGTCAACTGCTATCGAGCCCTTGGGCACTAGCGCACTAGAAAATGCTTTATCGTCGAGCGAGAACCACATCGTGGTCTCTGACTGCTTTTTCACCTTGTCTGCTATAGTTGCCGTGCCGTCAACGTGTCCAAGCACGAAATGCCCTTCCAGCCGATCTCCAACCTTTACGCTTCGCTCGATATTGACCCTATCACCGGGCCTTATAGATCCAAGCGAGGTGCGCCTCACCGTCTCTGCAACCATCTCAAATTGGGCTTCTGCCTTGTTCACCTTCGTCACGGTAAGGCAGGCGCCATTGATGCAAACACTGTCGCCTTTCTTCAGACCCTTTGCCACCCTGCCAAGCTTTACTCGCATCACCGTATCGGCTCCTTTCCTTGCCTTGGCTACAGACTTGACCACGGCAAAGCCTTCCACGATTCCGGTAAACATGTGCAAAGAGCGTTGCTGAATTAGAAATAAAAAGATTGATTTGCATCGCCTTCGATAAAACGTCGTGGGTACTGCAGTTTTTTTCGGCGAGGAGCTTGCTAGGTATGGATTCGGCGGATCCCATCCATGGGGAACAGACAGGCTTTACACGTTTTGGTCCAAGCTGCAGGCTGAAGATGTTTCTAACATAATAGTGGAACAACCAGAAACAACTACCGAGGACACAGTCCTCTCTTTTCATGACAGGGATTATGTCGAGCTGGTAAAGATGGCGTCAAAACAATGCAGGAGTATCCCGCTTGACAGGGGCGACACCCCATCGTTCCGGGGCATATTTGAGGCTACGCTCTATGTCGTAGGATCAACGCTTGCATCGCTAGACATGGTCATGCAGGGATCAGACAGAGTTGGCAGAAAGATAGAGAACGCATTTGTGCCAATAGCAGGCCTGCACCATGCGCGCAGAGACTCTGCCGGCGGATTCTGCGTGTTCAACGACGTGGGCGTGGCAATAATACAGGCGCGCAAGAAATACGGCATCAAGAGGATAGCATATGTCGACATAGATGCGCATCATGGCGACGGGGTATTTTATGAGTTCATAAGTGATCCGCTGCTATTCTTTGCAGACGTACACGAGGATGGGCGCTACCTGTACCCGGGCACCGGCTCTGCCGACGAGACAGGCATTGACGAGGCAAAAGGAACAAAGGTTAACATTCCACTTTTGCCGGAGGCCGGAGATGACGAGTTTTTTGAAGCGTTCGCAAAGATAGAAGAGTTTGTCGATACTGCAAGGCCTGAGATCATATTCCTAAACTGCGGCGCCGACAGCCTAGCAGGCGATCCTATAACGGATCTGCGGTATTCCGCGCAGGCGCATGGAAAAGCCGCCAAGACATTGCGCAGGCTGGCAGAAAGGAATTGCGGCGGCAGACTGATAGCGGTGGGCGGCGGTGGCTACAACCGCACAAACATCGGTAACGCGTGGACCGAGGTGGTAAAGTCGCTGTCAGAAAAGTCATAACAATCCTTAGTATTTGGCTTCTCTAGCAATGCTACTTACCTTCGCAGAATGTACTAGATCGCTTTAATCCGATCGTTGCATATAGCTCATATGAACAGAACCTTCTCGGCGGCTGTGGCGACATTTGCAGTAGCGATCTTGCTCGGGTCAGCTGTCATTATTGGCCCTGCAAACAGAGTGTACGCGCACACTTTTCAGGGTGGAGAAAGCGCTGAGTTTCTAACGATGGTTCAGATTATAGAGGTAGAGACATCGCTGGCGGCAGATAACCTCGCATACCCTGACAGGGCAGCGGAGCACATGGAGCATGCAGGAGAAGAGCTTACCGATGACGTTTTGGAAGAGATAGCAGAGAGGAATGAAAGGATAGCAAATGATCTTCCGGCCTTGCTTGAAGAGCTGGAACTTTCGATAATTTCTGGCGCAAATGCCGCAGAAGTCGATCAGAAAGCCGACTCACTGAACAACCTTCTGGCAGAAGCCGTACAGGTCCGAATCGAGAGCGATCAGCTGACCAACTCTACAATCAGGGCAGTTGTTGTCGCAAGCCTAGTTGACGAGGCTCTTGAGCACTATGGCGAGGCTGTCGGCTTTGGAGGCAATATGACTGACATGTCAGAGATGGGTTCTATGAACATGACCGATTCGAGCATGGGCAGTATGGGGTCTCAAGGAAGCATGCCAGAGATGCAAGATGATGTCCTCATAGTAAGCGAAGCCAACTACCAAAGCTCACTTGCTTTTGCACAAAAGGCTGAAGAGCTGTACGGAGAGATCAGGGCTGAAGCCATAGATGGAACAGATAGTGCGATAGAAAGCCTTGATGCAGCCTTTCCTGACTTTGTCAGTGCGATAGAAGGAGAAGCATCTGCGATGGAGGTGATGCGCGTTGCACATATCCAGATTCATCCCAATCTCATGACTGCATATGACTTGCAGATAATACCAGAGTTTCCGTTGCCACTTCTTCTCCTGATACCGGCATTGGCCGGAGCCGTATTGTACGGCAGGTTGGGCCTCAGGAGGTTCTAACCCAACCTCTACTCCATTTTTGAAGCGATATACTATTATGGAATTGGCCTTGAAACTCTTCACAAATGAGTGCAAGGAAAGCGTACGACGACGTCCTTAGACTGATGCGCGAGCATCACGGCTGGTTCAACCGCTCCATTCCCCTTATCGCAAGCGAGAACGTGCCGAGCCCTGCAGTTAGGGAGGCATGCATGTCAGACTTTGCAAACCGCTATGCTGAAGGCTGGCCTGGTGAGCGCGTGTACGCCGGCTGCGTCTACATAGACCAGGTTGAATTGATTTGCAATGACCTTGCAAGAAGAGTATTCAAGTCAGAGTTTGCAGACTGCCGCGCCACTTCTGGTGTCGTAGCAAATCTCGCAATTTACGCTGCTTTCTCAAACCCCGGCGACTGGATGATGGCAGCGTCGATACCTACGGGCGGCCACATCTCTCACGGCAAGAAAGAACATGCAGGTACTGCCGGTCTAGTGCACGGTCTCAACATCGAGCATTACCCATTCCTGAGAGAGGAGATGACTATCGACGTGGATGCGACCAAGAAGAAGATAGACGAGATGGCCCGAGACGGCAAAAAGCCGACATTGGCGATGTTTGGTGGATCACTATTTCTGTTCCCTCATCCTGTCAAGGAACTGTCGGAGTTCATGCACAGCCATAACATACACATCAACTATGATGGGGCCCACGTCGCAGGACTGATAGCAGGAGGGGAATTCCAAGATCCCCTCAATGAGGGAGCAGATACTATGACTATGAGTTCCCACAAGACGCTCTGGGGACCGCAAGGAGGGATTATAGTAGCATATGAAAAGTTTGCCGACGGAATAAAGAAGGGCATATTTCCAGGCAACACGTCCAGCCATCATCTGCACCATGTGGCAGGCAAGGCCATAGCGCTTGCCGAGTCTTTGGAGTTTGGAAAGGAGTATGCCAAGCAGGTGATAAAAAATGCCCAAGCACTTGCAGGAGCACTTGCGGAGGCCGGCTTTGGCGTGCTCGGAGAAAAGCGCGGCTACACGATGTCACACCAGATGGCAGTCGATGTTACAAAATTTGGTGACGGCGGCACAATAGAGAAGGATCTCGAGAAGGCGGGCATCATACTCAACCGCCAGCTGCTGCCAGGCGACATCAAGGCAGGCAGGCACTACATGCACCCCGGAGGCGTCAGAATAGGCGTTCCCGAAGTGACGAGGCTTGGCATGAAAGAAAGCGAGATGAAGGAAATTGCCGACTTTATCAAGCGCGTGGTTGTGGAAAAGAAGGATCCGGTACAGGTTGGCAATGACGTATCAGAGTTTCGCAAGCAGTACCAGAAGGTGCAATATGCATTTGACAGTGCTGTAGGTGCCTACGAGTACATCAGCTTGGCAAGCAGACGCTAGAGCGCGGGGTTTTCGTTCAGCATCAGCGCCAAAAGCGCTGCCCTTAGCTCCTTTCCATTCGCTGCCTGTCTGAAATACACCGCATTCTTTGTCGCGTCAACAGAATGTGATATCTCGTCAAGGCGGGGCAGTGGATGCATAACAGCCACGTCCTTTTTCATCTTTTCAAGCGTCGCGTTCTCTATGGTATACGATCCTTTGACCTTTTCGTATTCCTGCAGGTCGGGGAAGCGCTCGCGCTGTATCCTCGTCACATAGAGCACGTCAGCCTTTTGCAGCACACCGTCAAGCTCATGGTGTTCTGTTATCTTTAACCTACCCTGCACGTCATATATCGACTCCTTTCGTATTGCAAGTGATGGCGGTGACACCAGATGTATATCGACTTTGTAGTTGGCAAGGCCGTAGAGCAGAGAATACACGGTTCTGCCGTATTTCAGGTCTCCTACAATCGCAATCGATAGCCCGTCTATCCTGTCCTTCTCCTTCAATATGGTATACAAGTCAAGCAGTGCCTGTGTAGGATGCTCCTCACTTCCACTGCCCGCATTTATTATAGGGCTCTCAGACAGTTCGGCTGCAAACCTGCTTGAGCCGTCCATTGTGTGTCTGAGGACTATTACATCTGAATACAGGTCAATGACTCTTATCGTATCGGCTAAACTTTCGCCCTTTTCTACCGAAGATGACTTTAACTCCGTTATTCCAATAGAGCTCCCGCCAAGCGATGCCATCGCTGCCTCAAAGCTCATCCTCGTCCTTGTACTGGGTTCATAGAATATGTAGCCAAGTGTCCTGCCCTTTCCAAGCTCGCCCCTCTGCGACGGCTTCATGGTCCTTATCTTGTCGGTTGCTGAAAAGACATACTCTAGGTCTGACTTGGAGAAGTCCTTTATCGAGACGATGTCGCGGCCATAAAAGGGGTTTGGCATTGCTCTTTTGAAAGATCGGATCGTAATAAACTCTTGCGGAAAAAGGCCTTTAGGCGAAGCAATGATGATTTCAACGCCTTCACCTACAACCAGACAGGGTTTAGGATAGAGGAGGAGCGGAAAGAAGAGAAGGGAGGAAAAAGGAAAAAGAATGAGCAATGTACACTTCTCCTTGCCAAGGTAGGCCGCATACAGATAGTACTGCATAGAATGCCTGTCAACGTCAAGCAGATAACCATCTGTAGGAAAAACGGGAAATGGTATGCCATAGCAGCATGTCAAATCCTGAAAAGGATGTACTGTACCATCCGATATGAAAAGCCTGTAGTAGGAATAGACGTCGGTATCACCAAGTTTGCTCATGATTCTGACAGCTGCTATGTGCAAAACCCACAGTTTCTCACTAAAATGTTAAAGCCTGTAAAGAGGGCTCACCGGCGTCTGTCAAGAAAGCAGCAGGGAAGCAGCAATCACAAAAAGGCCAAACATATGCTAGCTAGACTGTACGAGAGAATAAACAACAAGCGCCGCAATTTCTTACACAAGACATCTGCATACTATTGTTCCAGATATGACCTGATATTTCTGGAAAGGCTGAGCGTGTCTAACCTCACCAAAAATCACAGGCTAGCACGCAGGATACTGGATGCAAGCTGGTCTACTTTTAGGATGATGTGCCAGTACAAGGCCAACCGCCTAGAAGAGGTAGAACCCGCGTATTCCTCTGTAGACTGCTCAAGGTGCGGCCATAAAGTACCAAAATCGTTAGCGGTACGTACCCACTCCTGTCCCAACTGCGGCGCCTTGTTAGACAGGGACTACAACTCTGCTGTCAACCACAAGCAGAATGGATTGAAGGAAATTTTTTCATGCCTACCGGTGGAGCGCCGGGAATTTACGCCTGTGGAGATTCCAAAGGAGTCGGAGAA
>CAZPIL010000012.1:0-7908 GCA_964586705.1 uncultured Nitrososphaera sp.
TTGTGCGGAATATTGTGGGAGAAATGGTCACCTGTCAAGCGCTGCTCTTTTGATATGGACTGGAGGCAGTGACAGCAGCAGCCTTTCTAACTATGGCATAGCGTTCGTCGTTGTTTGTCTGCATCAGCCATTCAATGGCATCTTTGTGAGAAAGCTGTAGAAACTCTGAAATGCCCTCCGGGATCGTCGTTTTGATCGATTTTGACTTTTTCGTCGATCGTGTAACCCTCGTTACCGTTCCCATAGGCCTATTGATAGGGCTGGCTATATAGCAATAGCGCCCAATAGAGTGTCATTCTAGATAATTTAAACATAAATTTAAATAATACAATGATCTATCCGGGGCTATGACAGACACGAAGAGTCTGCTGATGGGCGCGGTTCCAGGTGTGGCGGTAGCCATAATGCTGGTTCTTGCTGTTCCAGGTTCTGCCCTTGTCGGCACTCAAGTAACGACAGATAGTATAGGTCCTCATGGCTATGTAACGGTTTCAGTAGTCAGAGAAGGCCAGGAGATCTATCGCCACGAAGACCACAACGTGATTACCACTGCAGGTTTGGACTTTATACGAGGACAGATAGGCTCAACATCACCAGGCGGAAATGGTGCTAACTACATCGCGCTGAGTACAAATACTGGTGGAGCAGCCGCAGGCCACACTGCCCTTGCAGGCGAAATAACGGCAGGTGGACTAGAAAGATCGCAGGGTGCTTATGCCGAAGTAAGTACCGATGAATTCACCATAACGGAAACATTTGCGGCAACTGCCACGCATACCGACGTTCAGCTGGCGGGTCTCTTTACTGCTGATGTCACTGGGACACCTGGTGATAACGATGATGACGGCACCATGGTCGCAGAAAATACATTTACCGCAGTGAGCCTCTCCGATGGTGACGAACTGACCATTACGTGGACAATAACTCTAAGCTAAACGGGTTAGGTTCGCTACTCCTTTCTTTTCTTCATTTTTATACTGGCTTCCCGGATAGGCTTGCTCCTCTTTCCCCGTAATCCGCATGCCACTAGCACATCAAGTTTATCTGCTATAACGTCTTAATGCTGCAACAAGCACTATTTGTCTATCGTAGAGGATATCGAAGCTGACCAATGGCACTCGGTGCAGCTTTCCGACCTGATTGCAAAATTAAGGACAAACGTCGAAACGGGCCTCTCATCGCCTGAGGTCAAGGCCCGGCACCACAAATACGGGTACAACACCCTTCCAGACGCAGAGCAAAAATCTGCAGCAAAGATCCTTCTGCTGCAATTCAAAAATCTGCCTATATTGTTGCTTCTTGCCGCCTCAGCACTATCGTATTCTTTGGGCCGCGTTCTTGAATCGATAGCAATATTCTCTGTAGTATTCATGACAATAGGGTTTGGCTTTTTCATGGAAAGGAGCGCAGAGAAAGCGATAAGCTCGCTTGTCACATTGAGGACGCCTAAAGCCAAGGCATTGCGAGACGGCAATGAAAGCGAGATAAAAGCACATGATCTGGTGCCAGGCGACATAGTTGAATTTGAATCCGGAGACAAGGTCCCTGCTGACTGCAGGCTTGTTGAGGCGTTCGACTTGGTCATAGACGAATCTCCCCTTACGGGAGAGTCCCACGGTGTAAGAAAGGATTCAGACGCAGTCCTAGGCCAGGCGGATCTTGCAGAAAGGGTAAACATGTGCTATATGGGGACTCTTGTGCTTGAGGGCCGAGCCAAGGCCGTAGTGGTTACGACAGGCAAAAACACAGAAATGGGAAAGGTTGGCGAACTCCTGCAAGGCGTAAGCGAAGGGAAAACACCGCTTGAGCACAAGATAGAGCGGCTCGGCAGAACTCTGGTGGTGGCAGTTTTTAGTATAACCGGTCTTTACATCGCAATCGGCTTTCTACATGGCTTTGAGATAGGCAGCATAATCCTTAGCGGTGTCATTCTTGCCATAGCTGCAGTACCTGAGGGGCTTCCAGCCGTAGCCACAATAACCCTTGCTATAGGGGTGAAGAGAATGGCCAGAAAGAATGCTCTGGTCAGAAGGCTTGCGGCAGCTGAAACTCTAGGCTCAGTAACTGTCATATGCACCGACAAGACTGGCACTCTCACCAGAAACGAACCATCGCTGCAGGCGATAGTTCTAGGTAGTGGCAGCAAGGTAGTAACAGTAACTGGAACCGGCCTAGATCCTACAGGCAAGATGCTTGCTGGAAATAAAGAAGAAATCACCGATGCGTCACGAGAACCGGACCTGTCAATGTTCCTGAGGGCAGGAGCTCTCTGCAACAATGCAGAGTTTTTCCATGACGGTAAGAATTGGATCTTGCAGGGAGACACGACCGAGGGCGCCCTTGTTGTGGCTGCAAAGAAGGCGGGATTCGATAAAAAAGTGTTTGAAAAAGAGTATGAACGGCTCTGGGAGGACCCGTTTGATTCTGCAACCCGTCGAATGATTACTGTGCACAAGATGCCGGATGAAAAAGGGAAAGGAGAGCAAGCAGTGGCATATCTCAAAGGCGCTCCGGAGGCGGTTCTTCCTATGTGCTCGGGGGTATTGGAAAATTCTGAAATCATGCCGCTTGACGCGGCAAAGAAAAAGCAGGTTCAGAATTGTGTTGACGAGTTTACCGCAAAAGCTTACAGGATACTTTTTGTTGCATACAAAGAGCTGAAAAATGGCATCTCTCAACAAGAAGATGGTTCTTACAGCCAGGTCACCTCAAGCGATTTCGTGCTTGCTGGAATTGCCGGGATTTATGATCCTCCGCGAAATGAAGTCAAAGATGCAATCAATTTTGTAAAGCAGGCAAGGACCCGCGTCGTTCTAATAACTGGCGATCATCCGACGACAGCTAAAGCAGTAGCCGAAGAGTTGGGGATATCCTCTAACGGCGATGGAAAAGAAGTCAATGTACTAACCGGGGGCGAGCTGGAAAAGATGTCTGTAGAAAAGCTGGCAGAAGAAATAGAAAGAATAGGTGTTTTTGCACGTGCCACTCCTTCACACAAGCTCAAGATAGTAGAAGCCTTGCAGAGAAGGGGCCATGTGGTGGCCATGACAGGTGACGGGGTCAACGACGCTCCAGCCCTTAAACAGGCAGACATAGGCGTGGCCATGGGAAAGAAAGGCACCGACGTGGCAAAAGAGTCTGCAGACGTTATCCTTCTGGACGACAACTTTGAGACCATAACACACGCACTCGAACTTGGAAGGCTCATTTATGCAAACATCAAAAAGTTTGTCAAGTACCTTTTTTCCTGCAACATAAGCGAGGTGATGACGATGCTGGCAGCCATAATAGCCGCGTTGCCCTTTCCCTTGCTCCCACTCCAGCTGCTGTGGATGAACCTCACAATAAACACATTCCCTGCATTGGCCCTTGCAGCTGAAAAAGGCTCGAAAAACAAAGAGTATATCCGCGTCAGACCACCTGCAAAAAACGAACAGATGGTATCAAGAAAGGAATGGCTGGACATATCCGTGCAGGCATCGTTCATGACAGCTGCTGCCATGGCTGTATTTATCTGGGTATTATCGTGGCCCGAATCAGCTGCAGGGGACCGCGAGGTAGCGCAGACCATGGCATTTTCTACACTCAGTCTCGTCCAGACCTGGCACGTTCTGAATTATTCGTCGACACTGAAGGCTCTGGTTGGCAAGTCTGATTATGTCAACAGGCCGCTAGTCGGTGCTGTTGTATTGTCTGTCGTCTTGCTTCTTGTAGCGATCTACTTCAGACCCTTGGCGGATGTTTTGGAACTGCATCCACTCAACTTTGACGAGTGGATTATTGTTATAGTTGCTTCTGTGCTTTCAGCAGTCGCCATTAATCTGGTGATGCGCATATTCAAGGCTGCAAGACCTCTGGCAAAGAAAGAATCAATGCAGACGTAGCCATGAAGATGATCTAAAGTCTTAAAGATTTTAGAAGCGAATATTCTTCAATGTCAGTTAAAAGGGATCAATTCGATGCAAGGTCAAAACCACCTGCTGAAAGAGTCGGAGACGTAACAGGCGAGCCGGCCGACACTGAGGCTCTAAACAGGGACATGGCGGCAAACCTTGCAAACCTTCTTGAGGACTTGGAGTTTCCCGCGACAAAGGAACAGATCAAAAACCATGTCAACGGCAAACCTCCTTCCAAGCTGAAGCAGAGCGACATCTTGGTAATGCTAAACAACCTCAAGGACAACATCAGCTATGAAAGCGCGTATGATGTCGAAAAGGACGTAGGCCTAGTGACAGATACGGGCAAATAGGCCCTAAACACATTCGATAATCCTGGCATTCCCTGACACATTCCGGGCAGTTTCTGAGCGGTTAGGGAAAGAAAGGGTAGTAGATGGATGAACCCTAGCAGAACTCTAGAAAATAAAGAGAATAGACGGTTCTACCTATGGTGAACACATATAGTGGTTGTTGAAAGGCTGCAACGAAATTCTAATACGATTTCTTTGCAGAAAAAGTCCTAGTTTCGAACCTGTAGCTTATTGATTATTTGCCGACGTAGTCTTTATTGGATATTGCGCTTACGACGCTTATTCTGATAATAGCGCCAAACTGCATGCCTGATGAAATGCCAGCCGCTTTAAAGCATGACCTCAATTATGGCAATACCGGCTACGAGCAGTCCATTTCGCCGTACTATGAGGTTGTCTGCATGGGAGGAGTAAGCATCGATTCCGTCGAGTCGGTGACGCTGCCACTCTTGAGGCAGGTATATCCTGAGAACCCCCTGGTCTTTGTATACGGCAAGCAGCATGAATGGGACTACCAGCTTTACATTGCCTACAAGTACGGATCGCAGTACTACTACAGGGCAGTTGCCGGAAATGCAGACGTAGACCTCGGCTATGCAATGGCCTCCTTTGACCACCTTGAGATACAGCATGAACGCGCACATCTGGAACTGTGCGCAGCACACAGAAACGGTTCAAACCCTTATGACCCCTTGACTTGGACCAGAACGATGGATAGGCCTTGGTGTCCTAATTAGGAACCGTTCTATCTTCTACTTTCTCTGAAAAAGAAAGAAAATCCAAAGTAGAATTGGCAGAAGAGACTAGAATGATGCTTGTGTGTGTATGCGAGAATAATAATGGTCATCAGCTATGGCATGCGCTTGTCACTAGTTTGCCTAGGACTGACCTTCAGATGAGTCCTTCATAATCTCAAGCTCGTGCTGAACCATTGGCAGCAGCTGATCAATCTTGCCGACGGTAGATTTTGCATATCTTGTCCAATTATCTACGGTGTTAGGCAGATCGAGAAAGATCATTTGCGGAAATGGCTCCTTTGGTCCAGTTACGCTCAAGGCATACATCATCTTGGCCACCGAGGTGATGTCTTCGTACATCTGGGCAGTTATGAAATAACGGGTTGTATCAGAATGAGAATGAAGTTCCTCATACCGGTAGACGAACTCACTCCGGGATATCCGCAACTCTTCAAAAACCATATGGATTTTTCTCTCTTGAGAGTCCTTGGATTGTTCAACGCATTCTAGCTTGTTCTGCAAGAGACTTCGCGAACCGCGCAAGTGCGTAAGTATGGCCCTTAGCGCTTGAGACTTTATCGAGTCCTGTATGTATTCCTCATTTTTATTCCTTGTATGCAGCTCCTCGATGATCCTGAGCATCTTCTTGTCCAGCCTAGATTGCTTTCTGGAAATGTAGATGGTATATGATAGGGCCGTAGAGCCGATGAGCAGACTGACCATGCTCGCAACATCACCAAACTGAAGCGACCATAGACCTGTAAGCTGGCTTAGCAAAGCTTCCATGCAATTTCAATATACAAAAGTACTTGTATTTTAATTCCGGCTAATTCCTCTGATCTCTACCAGCAGATGAAGCAAGTAATTTGCCCTGATCGAGATAGTTGGTGTGCCAGCTCAGCAAGCGGTTCTTTTATTTTTCGACGCTCTTTAAAGAATTCCGGCTCACACTTACTTATCAGATTTAGTGCTAGGACTAACCAGACTTGGAAGCTGCGCCGCTAGGCTGACAAGCAAGCCCAGTCACCGTCGGTTCCTATCAACTCATTCCTCTTATGTTGTAATATTCGTCAACCCGTCCATCCGTGCAGGCATCGAGTGAGGGATCCTGCTGGCAGATCTGATCCACAATGTCGCGCAACTGTTCATCGCATTCGGGCAGGCCTTGCGGAAGGGTTTCCATACAGGTGTCAACTAGACTGTTTACTTCCCTGTTGAGCTCTTCTCTAGTCAGGGGAGCCGGTGGCTGGGAAATTGAGACGGCGCTGAGGACGGCAGAAAGGAAGAGCGCGAGTCCAATGACAATGACAATTATCTGTTTTTTGTTCATCTGACCGCTCTATCTGTCCTGAGGGTGGTATTTCTATGCTCGCCTTTGCCTAGCTCTCACTTTAATTAACTTCTAATGCATTATACAATGCGTTTATTTGTGCAAAACGCGATAATGTATCATGCATTGAGCAGGTTCCAACGCGATACCGGGCTTACCATAAGGATAGTCACATGCTTCCTAGTCCTCACATTACTTTATCTTGCCTTTGTAACCGTGCTCTTCTATCTGGGAGTTGGCTTTATTCCCATAATGATCATGGTGTCGCTGATGATACTTGCACAGTGGTACTTTTCTGACAGGATAGTCCTGTGGAGCTCTGGTGCCAAGGTGATCACAAGAGAGCAGCACCCCAAGTTGTATGGCATGGTGGAGCGTATTGCCAAGATAAACGGCCTTCCGATGCCCAAGGTTGCGATAATGAATACGCGTATGCCAAACGCTTTTGCCACCGGCAAGAGCAAGAAGAGCTCACTCGTTGCAGTCACATCAGGTATCATGGACGTTCTAACTGATGAAGAGCTGGAAGGAGTAATTGCACACGAGCTTGCACATATCAAACATCAAGATGTCTTGATACTAACCCTTGCCAGCATGTTTTCCACAGTCGCATACTTTCTGATGCACTATGCACTCTTTGGAACCATGTTTGGCGGCATGTACGGAAGGAGAGATGGAGGCGGCGGCATGATACTAGTGCTGGTAGTAGCGGGTTTGACATGGTTTATCAGCTTTATCATAATCCGGGCGATATCGAGGTATAGAGAGTTTGCAGCAGACAGGGGAGGCGCGCAGATGACCGGCAGGCCGGATATGCTTGCAAGCGCCCTTGTAAAGATATCAGGCAGCATGAGGCGTGTGCCGCAAAAGCAGCTAAAAGATGTGGAGAGCATGAACGCGTTTTTCATAATCCCTGCGCTTTCTGGAGATACGCTGTCTAAGCTGTTTTCTACGCACCCTCCTGTAGAAGAGCGCGTGAGAAGACTGAGAGAGATGGCATCGATGCTGAAATAATATACGAACTAGCATACGGGTTGTGTGCATTGCACTAAATCAATTATTTTGCAGTACAGTGCATTGCAATTATATGCAAAGAATTCTTGATCCTAAAATAATAAAGAAATATACTATCATATATGCAGCGGATAATAAATTGCGACGCTGATGAGATGTACATGATTTTAAGTGATATAGGCATCAACATGAGAGAGCTGGATAAGAAGGATCCTTCTGTAAACTCTCTCAGAGAGCTCTATGGTTTCCTATTACATGCGCAGCTCTTGGCATGGAAGGAAGGCAAAAGTCACAGAAATGTCATCAGAGCCATAAATCAAGCAATCATCAAGTAATCAAGGAAGGCCTTACGGACCAGCCAGCCATCCGTTTTCTTGAAATATTGCGAACAAGCATCTGAGGCATCAGGACCGTTTAAAAATAGTGGAGGCATGTCTTCTTGCGAAAGATCAGTAAGCAAGGTCTGTCTTTGGCTTCTCTAAATGTACTTTTCAACCAGTGAAATAAGTTCGGTATCAGTGAATGGCTTGTTGACCCGCTCTATGAACCCGTATTCTTTTCGAATGTTCTCCAAGTCT
>CAZPIL010000012.1:7918-13436 GCA_964586705.1 uncultured Nitrososphaera sp.
AAGTCTCCCTCTGTGTATATTGGAGAAGCAGTGAATAACACAATATTGTTTTCTGCCAGGCGTCCTTCTTTCTTCAGTTGTGCCATCAGGTCTAGGCCGCTCGTTTCCGGCATTGCCAGATCGAGTAATATGAGATCAAAGTTTTTCCTTTTCATCAGGTCTAGGCATTCGTTAGCGCTGTTGGCCGTAGTACAGTCATACTTGTACGATTCCAGCATGGTTTGTACCAATTCTGTGATATCTTTGTTATCATCTACCGCAAGTATGGATTTCATTGCCATAGTCTCTTCATTTTGGTAAGGAAAATGAGAATATTGAACCTTTCTCTTTCCCATTCTGGAACCATATTCTGCCTGAATGCGCTTCAATTATGCTCTTGCTTATGGCAAGCCCCAACCCTGCGCCGCTAGTTCTCCTGGTCAAAGAAGTATCTGCTTGGTAGAATTTTGTAAAAAGCTTGGCTTGCTTTTCCCTTGGAATTCCTTTTCCGTTATCGACTACACTAATGGTAACTTGACTGTCAGAGCTCGTAGCAATGACCTCTATTCTGCCGTTATGATCCTGTACAAAATTCAATGCGTTATCTAGCAGATTTACGAGGACTTGGATGATTCTATGCTCATCACAATTTACTACAAGTTGTTTACCTTCCCGCACAGAATATGAAACATTGACGTGTTTTGAATCGGCCTTGTGTCTTACAACATCTACTGCAGGCTTTATCATCTCAAGACAGCTTACTTGTTGCATATTTATTGTCATGGTACCCAACTCTAGTTTTCTCATGTCAAGTATGTCTTGCACGAGTTTTGTTAATCTCTGTGCATTTCTGTGTATTACCTCAATCTTTTGCTTTTGGCCTTCTGTTAATTCACCCAGCCTATCATTCAAAAACAAACTCGTGTATCCGACTATAGGTACAAGTGGAGTTTTCAATTCATGAGTTACCATTGCAGAAAACTCTGCTTTCATCTTGTCAATCTCTTGTAGCGCCTTCTTCTGTTCTTGCAAAACGTTGTTTGCGTACTGCAGCAACTCCTTCTGCTGCTGCAAAATCTTGTTTGCATGTTCCAAGGACTGGTTCTTTTCCTTGAGCTCTGCATTTGTAAATTCTAGTTCTCTTGTTTTTTCGTGAACTCGAGCCTGTAGGTTATCATGAACAGATTTTATCTCTACCCTCATCCTCTCAAAGTGAGATGCTAGTTCCTTGACTTCATCATTACCTGTAACATTATCTATTTTTGAGCCGAGGTTTCCCTTTGATATCTCGGCCGTCTTTTCGATTAGTTTCGTAATTGGCTGTGTGATTGATTGTCCAAGGAGAAATGAAATAACTACGACCATGGTGGAGATTACGACACCTACACCAAACAATAGAAATACCATGTCGTATAATGGAGCCAGAGCTTCAGCACGATCCATCTTGACGACTAGTCCCATGTCCACATCATCGATGTACCTTGTGGCGGCAAGAACCGGCTCATTCCGATAGTCGCGAGAATTCGTTAGCGTAACCTCGGTTCCTTCCAGCGCCTGTACAATTGGCGCAGTACTTGCATCTCTTGATGCTGATACTGTAAGCAATTCATCCTCTGAAAACCTGAGAGGAGTGATTATTACTACATCGCCATCATCCTCCCTCTGTCCAAGATAAGTCTCAGCTGTTTCACTAAAGCGAGCATAAGCAGTATTTATTGAAGAGAAATCCTCGACATCTGAGCTCACTGCAGCCACTCCTATCAACCGGTTACCCGATGTGACAGGACCTGACAGCCAGAAACGAGGTTGCTGGTTATGGTCAAGGAAGAAGTTGGAAAGAGTATTGGCCTCCTTACCGTCAACAAAGAATGTGCTATTTGAAAACGACGCGCCAATTTCACTCTCGTTAGTTGAAGCAACCACTATGCCTTCAGGATCTAATAGGTAGATTTCTTTGAAGCTAGGGTTATTGGACTTTGCAATTGACAAATGGACATCAACTATGTACTTGGAAAGTGTAGTTCTGTTTGCGATATAGTTGTCTATTTCTGTTGTTAGCTGAGGTCTTGACGTGAACGACGCCAAACTGTCTATCTTATTTGCTACTATCGTCCTGACTTCTTGCTCTTGAACAGAAGCAAGAGCTTCCATATGCCACAAAGTTTGTTCGGTAATGCGTTGTTCCATTCTCAGGCTAATGATCGTCCCGAGAGTTGTTAGCGGAACTATCGATATCGATAGGAATATGATTACGAGCTCGGCCCCGATCTTCAATTTGCCCCGATCTCCTATGTTTTAAACAACCGGTTATAACGTGGTAAAATGGCAGTAACGTATTCTTGCACAGCCGTCATGCCTGATGACCAACCACCCAGCTGACCCGTATTGTGGTGTAGAGAGAAACGTCTTTTGACACCTCCATCACCTCGCCATAATTCCGCATCTCACAGGATCGACTTTGAAAGTTAGGCTATTTCGATTTACTTCGAACTCTGGTCTTGATGCAAGCTCCTCCATCACATAATAGAACGTTTTATGCAGATAAAGGGACCACTTTTCTCCAAGGTTGTGTGCGATGACAAATGTATGCTTGCCATTAATTTCTACACTATGATTGTATGGAAACTGGCACACAGTCAACCAGGCTTCAATCACATCGAGGAATGACGAAAAATCGTATTCCTTACGTAGCAGCATTATCAGATCTCTGATATCGTCTCTTGAAACTTGCGCTGCCTTTTCGATTTCTTCATTTGTTAGCTTGTCGATCATCATTGCAAGCAAGCCCTTCTGCATGGGCATCCATCCTGCCTTGCCGGCCGAAAAGTGCCATCCAACATATTGCCTGAAGACCTGGCTGGCAAGAGTGTTTAGGCTTATTTGGCGCTGTTCGGACTCCCGCCTTAGTTCTCGCACCAAGTCCTGAGTTAATCTAAACGTGATGCTTTCTGTTGGTTTTCTTCCTTCAGTACCGGTCGGCAACTTGGATTAATTTAGAGCTATAAGGTATAGATAAAGTCTGTGGTTATTTGCCGTTCTTGACTCTTTTTCTTGTAATTTCACCCTTATTCAGGATTTAATGATTCGAGGGATCTACTAGAATAGCGTGTATGCAGAATTGCCACTACTCTTCAATGCCGACGTCTGCAGGCAGAGTCAGACTAACCACATTTTCTGTGGACTGGATTTGAACCTTCATTCCAAGGTCTTGGAAAATGATATCTAGATAGGTTCTGAAAAATATAGACCATTTTCTGCCCATTTCATGGTTGATTATGTATTTGTAGTCGCGAATCAAGTAGTCTTTCCTATAGCTAAAGCCTGCAGCCCTTATCCATGACTCCAGCACACTCAAGACTGCCTCAGCGTTGTATTCGTTGCGCATGATGAGTGTTGTAGTACGGTTTTCATTTCTAGCAAAGAATTCAGCTATTGATGCGATCTCTTCAGCACTAGCTCTATCGAGAAGATCCAGAAGTACCTGCTTTGGAACTGGGATCATGTTTGATTTTGGAGCCACTCCATCCCATTCCAGAAACCGTGTAAAGATCTGGGTGACAAGTGTGTTTAGATTTATTTCTCTATGAGCAGATTCAGAACGAAGCCTGGCCAGAATTTCTTTTGGAATGCGCAATGATATGGTTGCCGTGCGGTTTGAGTTTGATTTCCGGGTCTTGTTCATGAGGTCAATCTTCAAGTTGGAAGTTGAACCTCCCTTTCATTGTCATGTGCCTCTGATGGCATCACTATTGAAAATGAGAGACTTTCCTTTCCTAAGTGGAGGTCTTTTGTGTGATGTGCATGCCTTGTAAGCATCCCTACATTCAGCTTGGATGGCGAAATTTCTTGCCTCTGTGCCTCTATATTCGGGCCTTTCAAGGTAGTAGATTCAGATAGATTTAGCTTGGCGGGAATCAGTCCTTTTGCCTCCATTATAGGGCACTATGTAACCTATCCAGTTAAACATTAGGGAAAAAAGCTACATTTTTGGGTCTCAATACGCTCAGAGCAGGTTTGACAGATAGTTGATCATGCATAAAATGTAATTTTAGGTGCATTATGTGACAGTTTTTGGAGATGTAACATTCTCAATTCAACCATGATAGAAAGCTTGTTTCTACAGATGTATCTTCAAACTAGCGATGCGAAGAAGAAAGATGTTTTTTAGTGTGTGATGGGAAATCAGACGAGGGTCAGGTGGCATCATTGTCGGAGGTTGCAAGCCGTGCCGGTATTTGTCAGAAGACGACCCTACAAGATATCTTGTATCTGACTGATTCCCGAATCTAGCCACCCTTCCCATTGCAAATACCGTTTGTTCTGCTGATAACCTAACGTACCATTTTGTAATACCGATTTGGGATTAATTGGTCATTGTTTTCTTCGTCCAGACATTAAGTTCTCTGTTGCAGTACAATATGCCTTTAGAAAAACAGATAGGCGGCTATAACCGCCCGGCTCCACCTTACTTTCTGTATTCCGAAAAGCCTTTCATCAACCTTGTTCTGCCCAAAAAGGCTACCGCGCCGATGATTGCTGCGACAAGAGCCATTATGGCAGCGGGAAATTCAGGAATAACATTTGTGCCTGTAACGGTTACCTCGTGGACACTGTGGGTGTATGATATCGTGATCATCATTTCTCCAGATGTGGAATTAGTTACTTCAAAATCGGTTGTGGCTTCGCCATCAATTGTTACAGTGTATGGGCCTTCAAGTATTCTGCCAATTGCAATTTCTGTCGCACCTTCTGTCCCGTCCTCACCGTCAACCATGAAGGAGAGTCTCTTGTTTTCTTCGTCTAGCTCAAACTCGCTAATGTCAGAAGAGCTCCTTATCGAAACGTCAACATTCTCTCCGGCTATAGACACGGCCATGGTCATTGGGGCCAGGTCGACATCTACTACTGTGCTTCCACCAGGTACGCCTTCGGCATCGACAGCTCCTGCAACTTCGAGAGTCGATATAGAGTTGTCGACCGCGTCGACGTTTTCATCATATTGCACAGCCGGTGCTATGAACGACACTATTACCCATCTTGCTTCGGTATCTACCATCACTGTCTTTCCCTTTATTGCCGAGTCATCGTCGATAGTACATTGGACGATGCTCTCCATGGCCCTAACGCCTGCCACGCTTACATTGTTAATTACGGGAGCCTCGCAATCTACGGTACTGTCTTCAGGCACATTTTGGGGTTCAGACAGGTCAGGTTCTTCTTGTATCTCGCTCTTGTCGCTAACGATCAATGACATTGCAGCCGGCATTTCTTCGCCAGTCGTACTACTGCCCTCCAACCCTCCTGGAGCGACTGACGCCACGGTGGACCCTGCTGCTGAAATTTCAAAACCTTCCCACCCTTCGGGGAACACTATTTCCACTCCTGCTTCTGCATTCACGTATGCTCCACTGATAGTTGACGGTATGCTTGGTACATCGGGAATCTGCGCATTTACTGGGCCAACTGCTGTTAGTCCGGCTACTATACCAAACGCTAGAAGTATCAAGGCAGGAGTAGACAGCATGCGATCATTCATAAT
>CAZPIL010000013.1:0-12800 GCA_964586705.1 uncultured Nitrososphaera sp.
AGCCGCATTGCTCTATTTCCCCGCCTTGTGAGAGTTTTTCCCACAACTCGTCTACCTCTTGCTGTGTTTCGCAGTTCACCAGAATAGATATGGCCGGCGAGAATTTGAAGACCGGGCCGCCGTTCAGCGCCATGAATCGCTGTCCTTCAAGTTCAAACACCACGGTCATTACCGTTCCCTTTGGTCTTCCAGAGATCTCTGCTCCCGCTTCCCCATAGAGAGCAATGTCTATGATTCTAGAGTTCTTGAAAATGGAGGCGTAAAATTTTACTGCCTCCTCTGCATTGCTGTCAAACCACAAGTGCGGGATGATTTTTTGCACGATGGTCTTGGCCATATATGGCCTGTGGCGATTGAGATAAAAGGTCTTACTCCCCAAGGGGAGGCTTATTAATTACAGTTGGACACATTGATGATACTTGCCGAAGCCCAAGAGGAACAAGATGGAAATATACAACGACATCCTCAGCGCACTGACCCGGGAGTTATCAGGTGGCGAGGTAAAGCGCACCAGGGTACAGGTTCTCAGCAATCTATCATACGACAAGCTGGTAAGGTACCTGAATGAACTAGAAGGCAAGAAAATGATAACACAAGACCCTCTCAGAATAACTGAGAAGGGCCGAGACTTTTTGCATGATTATAACAGGATAAGCAACTTTGTGCGCGAAATGGGCGTCAAGTATCTAGACATCTCAGGGAGTGAGATCTACTATGGCCGCTGAGGAAGCAAAAAACTACCACCCAGTAAAATTCCTCGACAGGTTGGAAGGAAACAACCACATAGTGTTGCTATATGACAGCAGCAAGTACGCAGACCTGATCATAGCGCGTTACTTTTTGAATGGCCTTGAAAAGGGAGAGTCCTGCATTTTCTTTACTCCAGATGATCCTTCCACAGTTGAAGAAAGACTATCTGCGCAAGGAATAGATGTCTGCCTGTACAAGCGCAAAAACTCGCTGCGCATCTATCCTATAGAGAGATCGGATGAAAACAAGCTCGATACGCTTGGCACACTGAGGCGCATAAGGGAACAGGCCACAAAAAACATGAAGCCGCCTTTCAGGTTTGTCGGCAGGACGATAACAGATACTGAAACGACAGAAGGCATGGAGCGGGGCATGGTCGTAGAAGAGAAGGGTCACCAGCATTTTGCAGAATTTGACAATTCGCAGATGTGCTATTACAATATCTCAGAAATAGAGCAGTCAAGAAGGAATGAATGGATAAGAAGGCTTTTGAAAAATCACCATCACGTGATCTATGCGTCAGAACCTGACAAGGCCGTGGCATTTGAGACCATATTGCTTGAAGGCGAGGAATAGCAGTAGCAATTGGGTTCGTTGAATAGAGAAGGCACAATGAATGCCGGTAATGTATACAATACGGCTCACAAAATTATCGGTGCAAGTGAATTGGCATGCAGAACACCACTGTGAACCAGACAATCATTGCAGATGGAGACAGGGACTTTAGCTGGCTCTGGATGATAGTGTTCATCATTCTTGTATGGCCTGCAGCCATAATCTATTACTTTGTGGCCAAAGAATCTGGAGGCTGTACTGTTAACATCCAGTCACTAGGCAGAAAGTCTGAGGTGGTCTTTGTGAGTCTTTCCTCGGCAATACGCTGAATCACCAACTCTATCTTTGCAACAGTTCAATTCTAGGTTTTAATTGTATGCACTTGTGATCGCGGCCCATTAATACCGCCTTCTATTTTATCTGTGGATGGTGAGAGTTACGACGTCGTTTGAATTAACGAAATCCCAAATGGATGCCCTGCAGTTTGAAGCCAGATCAGAGAACCTAGAGGTAGAGGAGCTTATAGCATGGATGGTTCGACAGAACATATCACCTCTTCTTGATGTGATAGAAACAGAGGATGAAGCGCGCCGGCAAGAGTTGACTGCAAGGCTCCAAGTCGAAGAAGCAACTTAGATGTATCCTGCGGTCTATCTGTATATTGTCTCTCTGTAGCTAGTTGGGCGGGTTTCGTATTTTGATCACAAGCACGTCATTTGGAATCTCAAAGTTCACTCCATCGAGATGAAAGTAATCAAAATAATGCTTGATTGATCTCGACATAAAAAAGGACCACTTGGATCCCATGTCATGCTTTAGAATAATTATTCGTGTGCTTCCATCCATCACGTCTTGAACCGGAAAGCCGGAATGCCTTGCCCACGCCAGCAGTGTACTTATGAATGACTCATCTTTCTTAGAGCTCTTTGTCATGTATGCGAGGTCTACAAAGTCGTGGTGTGCCATTTGCTGCGACAGTCCTTCAATCTTTCCTTTGTCTAGCTCTCTTAGCATGGAACTTACTAATTTTTTTGGAAAGGGAAACATCCCAGCAGCAAAGGCTGGCGAGTGCAGTTCGATGTGGCTGTACAATATCTGCGATACATACGCGTTTAGACTGAGTTTGCCCCCATTCGCTTCCTGCCTAAGCTGTGCAACGAGCGCGCTTGAAAGCCGGAGGGTTACAATTTCAGTCTTACTATTTTGGTTAGTCATCCATCTTATTTGTGACTTGTCTATAACATATAGACATTGACAGATGTCTCTGTAGCATGATGATAGCATGTTCTTCACCTAGAATAGTAATAGGGAAATAGTAATGATAACGACAATTGTATAACGGTGAGCAATTCAAGGTAATGACATCAAACTTCATTGCAACTATACATGATAATGCGGCATCTACCTTGATGACATAAGGTGTACATGATCGAAGTTTGTGTGTAGAGGGTTGTTTACAGCAAAGTTTTGTTAAATTTTCTCTGCGAAGTTATTTACCTGAAGTTAAGCGGCAGATGACGCAACTTTAGTCTCAATACATCTAAGAAATTATCAAGAAATTGGTACCATTCGTTATCTATTCCAAGACCTATTGTAGTATCAGAGGAATGTGTGCGGCTAGAACTGGAAATAAGTCAGTCTTGCAGGATAACAGTTCAAGACAGAACTGATGAATACCGGCAGGGCTCGGCAAGCTCTCATTGATGCCGCATGCATATACCCTCATTCCTCAACTTGATATTTCACGAGCCCTCACATAGAAGGACAGAATAGTAGTTTTCCTTTGTTGTTGGGACAGGATTTTGCAAAAATGAAAGTTGATGCCTACCGGAAAGAAGTGGAAAAAGGGAGAGGAGGGAGGAGAGGAGGGAAGGTAAAAAAAATCCATCGCCTCACACGGGTGGCTGTATCTCCCTTACGCTGAGCCACTTAAAGTCGACATCGGTTGCATCATCCCATCTGAAAGTTGAGATAGGTCCGCCCCACGTGATTTTCTGATCAGGTAATCCGCCGCACATGTCGCCGTCACTTCCCCATCCACCGGAATCGATTTTCTCGGCCACTTTCTTCCATGTAACCTTGTCTGCATTTTCATTGATCCAGCTCTGTATCACAACATTCCCTTGCGCATCGTTGTACATCACGGTCTTGAAGCCCACCCACTTGCCGATTATCGAGCCTGTTGCGTCAACGTTATTTGTGGAAGAATAACCCTCTGAATGCTGCTGCTCCTTTGCAAAGTCAGCTTCTCCGTCAAAGAAGAGCCGTCCCTTGTAAGCCGTGCCTTCACAACCGCCATTAGAGTCTGTGTGCTTGCCTCCTCTTGCATACCAGGTAAGTTGATCATCAGACGCAGATGGCGCGACCTTTACGAAACCCGTCATCTCGATATTTCTCCAGTCGTTGGCATCCTGCATGTATCCCTTTGTGGCCAGCTCTTGCTGATCGTATGTCGATATTCTTTCAGGGTGGTATCCTGACGAAGTAAAGACGTTCATCCTTACCTGATCTGATTCAATTTTCCAGGAGCCGTCAGCATTCTCGCTTATGTTGTCCTTAGGGTCAAAGCGCGAGTCAGAGCTTGGATTGTCCATATTCATGAACCACTGCTCCCCGCTGCTCTTGGTCGGATAGATCATTTTCACTCCGAATTTGTCAGTAGCATCATCATCAGAACTTGAAGAATCAGTGGTAGGTGCAGGATTTGAATTTGTCGAAGTAGCTGTAGTAGTAGTAGTTGTAGTGCTTGTAGACTCGCCGAAAACTACAGAAATTGAGGCCCTCACATCACTCCCATCCTTCAAAGTGGCTATGGCATCGACCGTATGCTCTCCACTTGAAAATAGGCTGGTCTTTAGTGGAAAGTCGTATGGATCATACCTTTCTTCCTTTAGCAAAGTTGTGCCATCTACATAGGCCTTGATATTGTCCACCTTGTCAGGATCTGATGCTTTTATGGTGAAGTAAATCGAGCCTGTCAGTGTCTGTCCTTCGCTCAACCCTTCAAACGAAAGGGCTGCATTGGACGTGCCATAGATGTTAGTCTCTGTAATGCTCGCCCATAGGTTATCGGTGTTGCCGTTCACTGTCACCTGGATATAACGTGCGGTGATAGCAGCGCGGTAATCATCATCAGCAAAGTCATAAAGTTCTTCGTTTAGAGTTGTTCCGCTGCTCTTGCCAGAATACACATCTTTGTATGTTGCCCCGTCAGTTGAAGCCGATATTACGAAATCATTCTGCCTCTTATCACCGTTGTACCATGAGATGCCGACATCGCAGATCTCTATCTTCTGTCCTAGGTCGTATCTTATCCATGATCCGATTCCATGGCTTGACCATCTAGTAGAAAGGTCATTATCTAATGTGTTATCAGGCACGTTGCCGTCGTCCTCATCTGCCAGTACCGCTGCAACGTCTAGTGGTGCACATGGATGTGCGGTTGCAGCGTTGGCAGATTGCAGTAGTAGAGCAGGTGCCAGCATCAGCATGCCAGACAAAATAATTGCCAGCACCGTACTTCTACTACTATTTACTCTAGTCGATACATTGCTGCTTTTCATTTTTCAAATTGCCGAGATGCGCGTGCTTTTTGCAATATTTAAGAAATGCGAAGGTCGCATGATGCTCGAGATTCAGTCATTTTATCATATACATATTTCAGCATACATTTTGTCATGACAGAGTTTAATTACAAAGTTGCAGGAGGCCTGAAAAAGGCGGTTGCTAATTTTTCCTATGTCTGGTTGCGCCTTTTCTTTCGGAGATAGACCCCATAAAGCGCGCCTGCAGCTGCAATCACAGCACCGATTCCAAAAAGAGGCCACAGTTCTGGAGGACGATCCTCAACGGAGATACTAAACTCCTGTACTATGGCATGAGTGTTGCTACGGCCGTCCTGCTGATAATCCAAGTCAACGAGCGCTGATACCTGGCCTCCCGTGCCCTCGTACGAGCTTGGCACCGATGCTGTAATAGGGATATCTATCAATACATCAGCACCCGAGCCTTCTGGTGAGCCGGCAGTAAATGGGACCTCTTTTTCTACTGAAAGCCACTCGGATAGATCTCCGTCTTGAAATGCCACTTGGGTTACTGTAGCTTCGGTTATGCCGCCACCCAGCGAGATTGTTAGTTCACGAGTCTGGGACTCGCCGGGTGGCAACCGAAAAGTTTCAATATTTACTTGAGGGGCTATTGCTTGCGCCGCTGCATCTTGCAAGACCGTGACAATTAGAAAGGATAGAGCTAGAACAATAGTGATGGTGGTTGTTATTGTTATTGTTGCTGGTACTTTCTCTGAAAACCTCTGTTTATAGTCAGACATCATTTCCACAATCACATCCTGTGCCCAGAAGAAAAAAGTAGATACATATAACATAATTGTTAGCGGTTCACAGAAAAAACAGTTGCGTTAGGTGACAGTCGACTCATGGTAGCGGTCAGCCCAGAAGGACACTGTATCTGTTACGGACTGGCGGTGGCCGGCCGACCTCAATGTCTATATTTTGTAGAAAGACAAGTATTTGTGACCCCAGTATACACCGCCATAATATGAACAAGTATGTAATTGTCATGCTTGTGGCAGCTGTTGCTGCTGTGCTTGCCGTAAGCACCGTTGCAACTTCGATGGCTACAAGCGAAGGTGGAGTAGCAAAAAGTGTTGGCACAAATCGCAAGTTCATGGACTACGAGGATGGCGTCTTCAAGGTTAGGGCTGGAGCAGGTGGGCCTACCGCACCTCTTACGGCGTTCTTTCCTCAAGTGGCGCAGATAAAGGCAGGCGAAAGCGTCGTATGGTACAACCCAAGCAATGTAGGAGAACCTCACGTCGTCACGTTTGTCTTTGACGAGAGCCAGGTGGCCAACTTTGAGACAGCGTTTGTGGCCAAGAACGTCGAAGGGTTTGAGCCTCTCACACCGGGTGAAAATGCAGAGCCTATAACGTTCCCCGGTCCTGAGAACCAGACTGTCATCGTTGCAGCAAATGCAAGGTCTATCAACCCAACGGTGGTATCAGCCAACGGAACAGCGACCTATCTACCTCCAAACGGTAGCTATACACTTGATGGCACGGAAGGGTACGTCAATTCTGGATGGATCTGGCCAGAAGGTATGTCACCTCCCGGACTGCCGGAGATAAGCACCTTCACTGTAACGTTTGAAGAAGAGGGCACTTACAACTATATCTGCCCAATCCATCCCTGGATGGGCGGCTCGGTTGTAGTGGAAGCCCAGTAAAAGTGGGAACTACAGCTTCCTTCCCTCTTTTCTTCTTTCTTTATTTTTATTAATCTACTCAGTAGCCTTATTGGGTGTACCTAGGCAGGCCATTAGCGCTTGGTATCATTTGTCAATAACTACGGTTTCATTATGCTTGCGATCACAGATTAACGCCACGGTGCGCCACTTTCAAATACTTGGATGGGCGTCAATAGCGGCGGCGAGACCACTTGGTATTCTTTGATCACGTTCGCTCTTTTCCTCCATGCACAGTATGTGGAAGTGGTGTAATCAAAAAGAAGGATGGCATTAGCTATGACTTTTGGTCAGGGAGGATGAAAGGTGGATGGACTTGTGAGAATGGTCACAAGAATGTTCTCAGATAGTCTGATCGTCTGCAAGAAAAGACATGCTACTTTACAAACCCGTTATCATAGAATATAACGCAGTACCGGAGATTCTTTGGTCGGCCCTTCTAGCAGCAGCGCGGCGAGTGCATCATAATGCTCGACAAACCTTCGCCCACGGTCTGTGAGGCGGAACTGCCTGTCCGCTTTTCCTTCAGCTGCCTGCTGCTCTATGAATCCTGCATCTTCTAAAAGCTTCCAGTACGTACCAAATGCCTTGTAGCTGACGTTTGCATGGCGCATCATCCGGGTTTTGTTCATGTCCGTCGCAACACACACTAGTATGTCCCTAACTACCTCCGACCTGTCACGGCTCTTTCTTGCCCGTGGGACCATCTTCTGCAGGTTATTTGGATCCATCTTTGAATGCGAAGAGTCATAGAATCAGTTTATAGATGTATCTGGTTTTCCAACGCCTTTTTTGCAGTGCAAGCGCTTATTGCAGAGACTCTCCCATTTTTCAGCCAAATTTGGCACCTTGACCCTTGGAAATGCTTCCCGACAGAACTTTGTTATAAGATATTCTTAGCCGACAGATCTGCACAATGCCATTAAGTCTTTCTATTCTATGGCGTCTGATGCATAAAGAGTCGAAACACCGTCGGAAAGCCGACAGGCGCAAGCTAGAGTTTACACCGATAACTTTTGAGACAGAGATAGATAAGGGCTGCAATTATTTGATCACCCTGCCAAATGGTGAGACAGTATGGCTCATGTATAGCGAAGAAGAGGGTCCGACACTTTCTGTCTCAATGTATTCCTCTAATGATAAAACATACATCGAGGTCCTGAACAAGCAACGCGGCTGTTCTGCTGATTTTGACAACATGCGTTAAAATGCGGCTATTTGTATTACATATGGAATAAACAGAACATTCAGTTCTCCGGCAATCTTTGCTTGTCTCTGGATTTTGCAGTTTATTGTTATGCGATAATAAATATTTAGAAGGCGTCTACAGGAGTAACGATCATTATGTCAATCAAAGTTTCAGAGCACATACTATCGCTTGACGACAATATCCTCGCTGTGAGTTTGTTCTCAAATCAGTTTCACATAATAGAAAGTGCCGCAAAGCCTGGTTTTGAAAGTCGATTTAGAATTAGTCCGGACATGAAAGATTCTGGTCCTTCACATGCCGCAGCAATGTATGTTATTACAAAACTACTCCAGGATAGATTTGGTAGAGTTGAAAAAATCACCGTAGATCACCAGGATGCGAAACTTATGCTCCTCGCTCTAGACAATGATGGCGGCGGGTTCGTGGGACTGGTATTAAAAAAGATGGTCAATTCTGACTACCTTGCACTCCACATATCAAGAATAGTTGAAGAGAGTACCAGTGAAGTTGATAGTTTGGCCTGACGGACTCACTGACGGGCAAGTTCGAAGAAGGAGTGAGAATATTTGGAGACGCAGTAATAGCCAAGGGCTTTTTCGATCAGCTTCCCCCTGCCGTAAAGCAGTCCATAATGCAGAATGTAGGCGAGTTTCACAAACAGCTAGAGGCGGAGATGCCCAAGGAATTTGGCCTTCAGCAACTAGAAAACATATCATCAAAGCCCATATTGTTTGTAAACGGAGAGCAAAGTCCAAGGTTTTTTGCACGCATCACAGAGATCCTTGCTTCACATCTGCCAAATTCAGAGCGCTTTGTAATTCCAGATGTCACGCATGAACTTGATATTTCTACCAAGCCAGATGTATTCAATTCAATGGTTATGGAGTTTCCAGCGAAGAATTAATCAGACTTCTTTAATCAAGGCATCCTCGAACAGTACATCCCCAGAAGTACCGCGAGCATCGATTTCACCTGTGTCAGTTATGAGTGCTCCGGCAAGGGAAGGAGAACCTGCAACGATGGGGGCGATGGCACTGCAAGACATTGTGCGAGTTTCATAAGGAGCAGGGAATCTGATGTACCGCTGAGTTCTTTATGAGTTGGAAGGTATAGCAATCGACCAGAGCCAGAAAGAGATGCGCTTTCTAAATGTGCATCAGGATCTGCGGTAGACTGCAGTTATGGCCGTATCCTGCGATATATTTATCGTCCTAGACGTGTTGGTGGAGCTGGTGTCGTCCCACCGGACGAACGTGCCGCCTCCGCTGCTGACGGTCACGGCATAGTTCTCGCCGTTGTTAACCTGAAAGTCAACGTGGGTAAAGCCACTGTTTATCGTCGTTCCCCCCTGCGACAAAGTAGTCGTGAAGCCGGTATTGCTTATGCCATCCTCGTACTCGCTGATTACGACAATCTTGCTAGTAGTCTTGGAGCCGGTGTCCTCAATGTTGATGGATGCTGTGGCCGGTAAAGAGTCGTTTGTGCCGTCATTTGCCACATACTGGAAAGAGTCCGTGCCGTCCTGCCAATCGTAGGGCGTATAATGAATGACATTGCCGTCCACGAGTGAGAGCGTGCCCTTGGTCGGCGGGGTAACAGGGTAGTATGTTAGTGCATCACCATCAGGGTCGGAACCCTGCAGCGTTATTGCGACGCCTTCGATATCGTTTTCCTGCACGCTTGCCAATACTGGCTGTACGATTGGCGGCAGATTATCCTTTGTCTGCCGCAGTATCATGTAGAGGTCTTCATTGATGTCATAGGTTATCCATCCACCGTTTGATGTTCCTCTCGCCCTCTGGCTGTTCTGCCCGTCAAACACGTCGTCGGATGTGACCTTGTCCATCATGACGCTCACACCCGAAGACGATGAGCCGCCGGTGAACCGCAGACCTATCCGGTCGTCAGCCTCTATGGTGTAGAGGCCTGAAATACTGAAAGTCATCTCTGTCATAGATGTAGGAATTGTCGTCACATCCACGTCTGCAAAGAGCTGTTTGACGTTCTGGTTTGCATCAAAGACTGCGACCTGTGCATTTCCTGTCGGCGTGCCCACCCTCTGCAGCATCATGGTTACCTCGTCAATCTGCTTGCCCACAAGCACCGAGTTAGATCTGGCAAGCTCGGCCGCTATCTGGTGGTTGCCGCTGTATGCAGTGCCGCTTACAAGTATGCCGTAGGACTGAGTGGTATCAGACATGTGTGTTACAGTGGTAAAGTCAGGATCAGGATCTGGTTCGGGTTCGGGCTCTGGGTCAGGTTCCTCCTCGTCCGGTGGCAGCGGGTGAGCGTCAGACACATAGTATGCGATCACAGCCGTATCGTTGGTTATGGTTATAGGCCGCTGCCGAGTAGTAGAATCATCATCCCAGTGGTGAAAATTGACGTCGTTGTAGTCCCCTACTGATACAACGTACGGTTCGCCCGAGTCTAGCGTAAAGTCTACAGGTGAAAAGCCCGTATCCACTGTGCTGCCATCAGAATACAACACAGTCCACATTCCGTTTTGCTCCGCCCCGTCGGCAAATTGTGTATTGACTGTCAGGGTGGACGTGCCGGACGGCTCGGGCTCGGGCTCTGGGTCAGGTTCCTCCTCGTCCGGTGGCAGCGGGTGAGCGTCAGACACGTAGAGACCTGTGAATGTGGTATCAGCGCTCATCGTCACCGGCCGGGGACGGGAAAACTCTCCCGTATCCTCCCAGTGATGAAGTGTTATATCCTGATAGTCGGCCAAGTATATTGCGTACTCGACTCCGGGCGAGACATCGGCTGTCAGTGGCGTGAAGCCCGAGGCCACCAGCGTGTCATCCTGTCGTATTGTGCTCCACATGCTAGGCGGAGGTGTAGCTCCGTCGGCATACGCGCTTGCAACCGTGAGAGAAACCGTCGTCTGTGCCACTATGGCAGTAGGTGCGACCAGCGATGCCAGCAGCATTAACATTGTTGCAGTAGCCACGACTACAGAAGATGTCAGGTTCTTACCCGTCTTCATCCCCGCCACCATCCTCATCATTATTGCGCTCCCACCTGTACTATCTGCCCCTGCGAGGGCACGTTTGACGAGTCAAGTATGTGGACCATGTAGGAGCCGGGTGGTGCTATCTGTGCATTGAGAGGAGCATCAACTTCTATCCCGTCAGAGTACGAGCCTGTTATCTGTAGCCAGATGAAACGCATGTTGGCATCGTAGTGGTGTGTGTTGGAGCCCAGCCTGACAAGCGATACGCTGCTGACGTTGCTCGATGTTGGTATGCGCATCGTGCCGCCGTATGTTACCGGCGTCCCCGCGATGCGTCCTGTTATCGAAGGTCTGTCCGATGCATAGTAGTAAGGCGGATTGTAGAACTCTACACGGTGTTCCCACGACGCCCTGTTAGGGGTTCCTGACGCAGTCCAGACCCTGCCGTCAGGCAGTAGCAGCGCTGTTGAATGGTAACTCCTCGATACGTTGGCTGCTTCAGGAATGGTCGTCCACGACTCGGAGACAGGATCAAACGACTCGGCCGTGTGGACATGGTCTTGTGTCGTGCGCGTGACTCCGCCAAAGACAATAGTCCTGCCGTCAGGCATCGTAATGGGCGTGAGAAATGTCCGGCCTGTTTCAAGTGGCGGGCCGGTGCGTACCGCCGGAGCCGTGTTCGTGCCGGCGTCAAAGTCGATGATATACGATGTTGCCAGCGCGTTATCTGCCCACGAGCGCGAGCCGCCTGTGATGAGGACTTTGCCCCGCTCGCCGGGCGTGTTGTTGAGTGGAAACAGGAACGATGTGCCATAGTCGCGCCACTCGGGCGTCGTATTGCCTATGTTGACCCACGCGCCCGGTGCTATGCCGCTGTTCGTGTCCGGGCCGGGGTTGACGAGCCAAAGTATATTCTCCATGCCGGCTATGAGCAGGAGGCCGGACGGCATGAGATGAATGCGCGGGTACACGGATGTAGACGGGCTCACGCCCTGTCCCGGGCCGCCGTATGTCTGAGTGCCTGCTCCCGGAAGGCTACTTTCCTGTCCCACTGTATAGGTTGTGTCAGCGTCCGGGCGGTACTGGATGGACGTGGTCTTGGCGGCAGGATCATATATTTCGACGAGGGCATTGCGGCCGCCGTACTCGTCTAGGCCATCAAGTATCCACTGCCGGCCGTCAGGGAGTGCAACCTGAGTCGGGTACCACCGGCCGTGCGGCATATTCTGCTGCTTCTGAAACCGGTTGGTGTAGGTGTCAAACTCGTAGACCGCGTCAAGCCCCCGGAAGCGCCCTTCAGGATTCTGGATGTCGTACTGCAACTGGCCGCCCGTAACAAGCACATTGCCGTTGGGCAGGTGGCAGTGGCCGCAACAGAACAGGTCTTCGGGCATGTTAAATGTAGCACCCTGTCCCGATGACGGGTCTATTACCTGCGCAAGAAACGGCCCGTTCATGGTTTCTGTATGGTAGCCGGATCCTGCGATGGCAAGTATCTTGCCCGTTGGAAGCAGTACGGCGTGAATGGGGGCAATGTCTGTAATGTAGCCAGAACTCCAGGGCTCGTTGGTGGTCTGTGCCTGTGCCTCGCGCCTGCGACTATTGCCATTTCCGCCATCAAAGAACATGAACTTGGCAGCCACCAGCCCTATGCCTGCTGCTCCGGCCATCTTGAGAAAGTCCCGGCGACTCAGCTTGTTGTTATTGTTATTGTTGATGTTGTTCTCTGTCGTCATACTTCTTCCTCCAAAGCAAAGGGCTCTGCTGCCGGCTCACCTTCAAGGGTCAGCCCTTTTACCCACAAAGTGCCGCTCCGTCCTTCTCCGACCTCTATTGCAAGCGCGTCACTTACGTTCGTCAGGTCCTTACCGCTCAAGTCGATCTCAAACTTTTCCCATCTGTCAGTCAACGTGACAGGTCTAGTCTCCACAACAAAGTCTGCAATGCGCCCAGAAGGTGTGTCGGGGGTGACGCCCGCTCCTCCTTCTCCTCCAGATGGCAAGTCCAGACCAGCCCTCTTTCCGGCCGCCTTGAACTGCACAGTCTCGCCGCCCTCGCCGCCCATAG
>CAZPIL010000014.1:0-12696 GCA_964586705.1 uncultured Nitrososphaera sp.
CTGAAAAATTTCTTGTACGTGTCTATCAGCCGGCGGTTGCGCCGGCGCAGTTCTTTTGGCATCAAAAAGAACGAGGCATCAAGGCGCCTGAGAGCTGTCCTGACATCATGTACCTTTTCATCATTATCCGGCTCGACCATATACATTTTCAAGCGCTTCTTTACTCGCTGTAAACTTTTTTCAAACTGTCCTGCAAAACAAGCGGCGGAGCTCATCAGTCTTTCGAGCCTTGGACAGGGGAGGCAAGGAACGAATCTATGCGCTTCTGCAGGTCTGTGTTTATCTCTGGAATGGTTCTGTTGCCGTTTATAATGACAAGGTTGTAGTGGCTCTTCATCCTGCGAAACTCTCTAGCCATCATCCTTTGGTATTTCAGAAATGACTCGAACATATCGTCAGAGAGCCCCATGTCGGCCCCTGACTCATAGTAGTCAAGGTAGGCGTTTTTTTGAAATACTCTGTGCACGAGCTCTTCCGGCTCGACATCAAGGTAGAAGACAAGGTCGGGCACGAGCGCAAAACTGAACAGGTTGTGCGACCAGCGCCTGCTGATGCCTCTCACAGCTTCTCTTGCCATGAGGGTGTAGATGTAGCGGTCTGCAAGCACGATGTACCCGGCGCGCAACGCCGGGATTATCTTGTTCTCCAACTGGTCTGCAAAGTCCGCCGCATAAAAGAGACTGAGCGTCTTGCGGCCGGCAAAGTTGCGTTTGGCTTCGAGTATCCCCTCGCTTATTAGCTCCGACCTTTTGAGGCCGACGTTCAGGACCGCGTGCCCTGCCGCTTCTAGGTGCGCAGTTATCATGCCTATCTGCGTACTCCTGCCAGACGCATCTGGCCCTTCTATAACGATGAGCCTGCCCTTTATCTCGCTGTCGTCAACATAGGGTATACCGTGACCGTAGAACTTGAGCGTCCTTGTCTGGGTTGCACCTCTGCGTCTCACTTTGCGGCAACTCCTCTGAGGTTCTTGAATGTGGACTTTGGAAGGGTTTCAAGCACCTTCTGTCTTACTTGGCGCTGCTGCTCCTCTATGTCCGTCGTCCCGTCGATCACCGCGAAACCCTCCGAGCTTATCATCGATTCGTACTGTTCGACAATTCTGCCCTGAAAGATCCTGTAGCTCTCATACGGGTCGTTGCTTAGGTTGAGATCCATACCCGCCTCGTAGTATTTCAATTTCGGCCTGTTCTTGACAATTCTGTCAAACGCGATGTCCACCGGCACGCGAAAATAAAAGGCAATGTCCGGCTTGACTGCAAAATCATACATCTGGCGCACCCATCGTGGATGGCATCCACGCACCGCATCGCGGGCAAATGCCGTAAAGATGTATCTGTCAGCAAGAACGACATATCCTGCGCGCAAAAGTGGCAGTATATGTCTCTCGTATCTGTCAGCAAAGTCGGTTGCATGAAGCAGGCTGAAAGTTATGGGTGTAAGCAAACCCTTTTTCTTGCCCTTTGACGTTATCTCCTTGACAGTTGCCGACGAGTTCCACTCGGTAAAGTACACGGGCACGCCGGCATATTTTAGCCACTTTTCAAGCAAGCGAATCTGCGTCGACTTGCCAGAGCCGTCGACTCCTTCTACTATTATGAGCTTTCCATCAATCCTGCCCTTCATATTATCACCTTTGCAGACGCTGCCTGACCCTTTGGGGAATTGTTGACCTGGCAGCTGACGGTGACGTTGAACGCACGCTCAAAGTCCTTGAGAGTGTCAGCGACAAACATCCTGGGCACAGACTGCTTGCCCGCCAATATTTTGATGGCCACCTTCCTGCCCGATATTGAAAGCCGCGCAACTGCCTTTGAGCGCTCAAGTATGCGAGAAAGGATGATACATGCTGATACCTTTTCAATCGAATGCATATTCTGCGGCTCCAGTATCGAGCGGTAGCGCGAGAATAGCCACTCGACGGTCTTTTCCTTTTTCGTATGGACTATGGCGAGTGCTAGAATCAGCTGTTCCCTGTGGGTCAGAAATGGATTATCTTCGTCTATTATCAAATGAAACAGGTTGCTAAGATTGGTCACCGCCGGCAGGTTGGCCATCTGTTTGAGCGCGTGACTCAGGATCATGCGTTCTTTTTCGCGCATCAGGCCGGAATTCACAAGTGGCCTGACAAGCGAGAATGCGTACTGCGAAAGTGGCTCGATCTGACACGCAAATGTCACGTACGCTTTTGCGCGTTCACTTGAGATGTTACTGCTGTAAAAGGTCTTGGCATCGCGCAGGAACGCGGACAGTATGCCCTCCCGCAGCCCGCGTGCGCTCACGACGAGCTCGTCAAAGTCGAGCTTTTGCATTAAAAGCGATATAACAGCAGAGCCTGCGACTATAGTATCGGCTCTGTTGCTGCCTATAGCCTTTGTCTCTTCCAGTTCGTCTGAGTCTATGCGATAAAGCTTCTTTGCTATATTCGAGACGGAGGAATGACTTAATCTGTAGTTGTGGATCTTGTCCAGTTGATAGTCCGACAGTTCCTGCTCATAGCGCGCAACTGCACGCAGCGTCCCGCCAACTCCTACAAGCGTGGTATCCACACTCATTCCAAGCTCATTGCGCTCGGGCAGCACATCCAGTATGTATTCTTCCATCTTGCTGTAGGCTTTCTTTGAATAGACTCCTCCGTCGCCGTATTTTTTCGAGAGCCTTAGGGCTCCCAGCGGATACGATCTGACCTTCTTGATGGAGTAGTTTTCCGTGTATACCATTTCAAGCGATCCTCCTCCAAGGTCAAAGAAGAGGGACGTGGGTACGCATGTCGACTCGAGAGCGCCTATATAGGAGTAGAATGCTTCTTCCTGTCCTGTAAGTACTTTGAACTGAAAGCCAGTCTGGTCGCGAACGAGCCTCAAAAAGTCAGCCTTGTTGACGGCGTCTCTCACCGCGCTTGTGGCCACCGGGAGCACGTGGCGTATCGAGTCAAAGCTTATGATGTCTCGGAAAAGCTTTAGTGCTTCAACTGTACGCTCGACTGGCTCACCTGTCAGGAAGCCAGCTTTTGTCAGCCCTTCACCCAGCTTGACCTTAACACCTTCTTGCTGATATGCAAGATATGTCCCGTCTTTTCTGACATCATAATTCACCATCTTGGCCGAGTTGAAGCCCAGGTCTATGACGGAAACTTTCATGATCCCATCCTCTTCAAATGCTTGGGGGTGAGAAGCCACTTGAGCTCTCCTCTGGGCTTTGTCCTGAGCGAAACAACTCCTATGCGCGCAAGGCCTGCCTTCTTCATCACAATCCTTCCTTTTTGGCCGTCAAATGCAAGCTCACTTACAAGGCTGGTGAGATACGGTTCATGACCTACCACCATCACCGATGCGTCGGGCCTAATGCGCGCAAGCCTCTCGTATAATTTGATCCTGCTTCCTTCCGGTTTAAGCTCTTCCCAATCCTGCAGTTTGTCTTTTTTTATTTTCAGCTTTTTAGCAACAATGGTGGCAGTCTGTTGCGCCCTTGCAAGCGGGCTAGATACTACAAGGTCAAGCTTTATGCCAAGCTTTGCGAGCGCGCCTGCTATCTCTTCTACCTCCTTTTCGCCGGCTACAGTGAGTGCACGTTTTGAATCACTGCTTCCAGTGGTGAGTCTCTTTCCTGCCTCACCGTGACGCAAGACATAAAGATCCACACGGGCCAGTACCTGAGGCGCATATATCAAATTTGTCTATATATTGTCTTTATTAAAAAATGGCAGTTTATTTTCTGTCCGCCCGCAAAAATTCCAGCTCCAGTCCTCCTGAATGCGAGACCTTTATGCTATATTCCTCATCCTTAGCAAGAGGGATAAGCGAAACGGTGGAATTAGGACACGACGGACATGATGCCTTGTGCTTGTACAGCAGCGTAGCACTCCAAAAACACAAGTCGCATAACACAAATTGCCTATCACACTTCTGGCTTTCTACAACCATGTTTGTCTGCATTACCTCCGGTTGGCCAGATTTGTTGATAACCGTTGCCAGCAGCTAACATGTAGGACATCTGAGTCCAACAGGTTTCCACTATTCTATAGCGATAGTCTTTTTGGCTATGGACGGTAAGATGGGGCAAAGGTTGGCAGCCCATGCAATTGCCCGCCCATCCCAAAATGGCGCCTGGGATTACCACCAACCATCAAGAGATCTATTGTGACTTCGTGGTTGTTGCACGCCCAGATTGACGCCATTTCTGTGTTCTATATAGAATACGAGGATTATGTGGGTTAGTTATAAAAGACATCCTGCAAGAGTTGCCTCGTGGAAGTGGCAGGGCCAGCAACACGTACGAGTTGGGTGCCAACAATGCTGGCAGCGGCTCTTATTGTACTGTTGCTCGGCCATGCCGGGCAAAACGCCGCCTTGGCGCAGGTACACCTTACAGGTGCCGGCGCGACCTTTCCGTTTCCTCTTATTGACACGTGGCGAGTAGAGTACCAGAACGTTCGGCCCGACGTAAACATCAATTACCAGTCGATAGGAAGTGGCGGCGGAATCAAACAATTTACAGAGCGTACAGTGGACTTTGGCGCTACTGACGCTCCTCTCAACTCTTTTGAAATGGAGGCCGCGCCGGGTGCGGTTCACATACCGGAAACCATAGGCTCAATCGTCGTTTCCTATAATATACCGGAGATTCCCGGCAACGGACTAAGGCTTTCCGGTCCAGTGCTTGCAGACATTTTTCTGGGCGAGATAACGCGATGGAATGATCCTCGCATACAGGAATTGAACCCGGATCTGCAACTGCCCTCAAGAGAGATAGTAGTGGTGCACCGATCCGACGGGTCGGGTACGACTTTTGTGTGGACCGACTACCTGTCAAAAGTAAGCCCGGAATGGCACGACAGGATCGGAACAGGCAAGGCCGTGCAATGGCCCACAGGCGTCGGCTCTCCCGGAAACGAAGGAGTCTCAAGCTCCATCAAGGGAACGCCGTACACCATAGGATACGTGGAGCTATCGTACGCGCTCACTACCAACATGACGTACGCATACCTGCAGAACAGGGAAGGGAACTTTATAGAACCGTCGACCGAGTCAATCAGCTCAGCCATTGCCGCCTCAGCAGGGTCGCTTCCTGCAGGCGACGAGTCGTGGGAGCATGTATCATTGACTGATGTCCCCGGCGAAAATTCCTATCCGATTTCTAGTTTTTCATATCTGCTACTGTATAAGGAGATGAGCACCAACGCTGACATGACAAAGGAAAAAGCAAATGAATTAGCGGATTTCGTTCTGTGGGCGGTGACCGATGGTCAAAGGTTCGCCCCTGATCTGGGATACATCCCACTGCCAGAAGAAGTTGTCAGTCTCAACAGGGAAACCCTCAGCTCGCTTACGTACGGGGGAGAGCCGCTGTTGGCATCGGAGCCGGACTCCCCGGCTGCCCCACCGGTCATAGAGCCGGAGATAGCTTTGCTGATTGCCGCAGTAGCCGGCACGGCCATCGCCATCTATTGGCGCCGCAGGACAGGCCGGGCACTTGCCGTACGTGCACATGGCCGGAACAAAATAGAAGACGTTTCAGCAGGCCTTCTCTTCAAGCGCCCCCGCGGGGACAGAAGCTTCCGTTTCATAGTGATTGCCGCCGCTGGCTACTCTCTCTTGATGCTTGCACTTGTAGTATTTTCGGTGGCCGAAGGATCCATACCTGTCCTCACTCTTGAAGGAATAAGCTTCTTTTTTGGTGTAGATTGGAATCCAGTTGAAGGCCGAGAGTCGTACGGGGCGCTGCCGTACATTACAGGCACGCTTGCAAGTTCTGCGATAGCTATGATCATAGGCGTCCCAATAAGCCTAGGCATCGCCGTATTTATCTCCGAAATCGCCCCGGCAAAGTTGGGCACGCCCATAGGTTTCATAGTAGAAATCCTTGCAGCAATCCCGAGCATCGTCTATGGACTGTGGGCACTTTTTGTCTTCCGGTTCTGGGTACTCGATCTTATCGAACGGCCGCTTTACAACAGCTTGGGACAATCATTATCAATATTTGGCAAAGTGCCGTTTGGTCTGGATATCCTGACTGCTGGCATCGTACTTTCCATCATGATCATCCCTATAATATCCTCAATATCCAGAGAAGTGCTCAAAGCAGTACCTAACACGCAGCGCGAGGCTGCGTACAGCCTCGGGGCGACGCGCTTGGAGACAGTATGGCATTTTGTCTTCCCTTATGCCAAGGCAGGCATACTCGGTGCAGCCGTTCTGGGCCTTGGGCGCGCAGTCGGCGAAACTATACTCGTCACCATGGTGATAGGCAATGCCGTAGGCCCGGCCGCGATTCCAACGACCCTTTTCAGCTCCAGTCAGACGCTATCGAGCATAATCGCAAACGAGTTCAATGAAGCCGTTTCGCCCTTTCATGCGTCCGCCCTTATAGGACTCGGCGCGACGCTCTTCATACTGACAATGGGCATAAACGTCGCCGCGCAGTTTCTCGTGTCAAGGATGGTAAAGGTTGCGCCAGGGGGAAGGGAGTGAGTAGCAGTAGCATGTCCAAGCGGCAAGAGCGCATGAAGATAATCCAGAACTCGGTCGAGAGGACAAACGCCCGGCGCAAGCTCATGAACAGGATCTTCACCGGCGTCACTATCGGCTGCGTACTACTTGCCATGATCCCGCTTGGTAGCATACTGATGGAAGTAGTCAAAAACGGCGTGACTGCAATCAATGCCGAATTTCTGACCCAGCCGCAGGGTTCCATTATCAGGGGGGACGGAGGCATCGGTCCTGCGATACAGGGCACGCTTCTGGTGGTGGGTCTTGCGTCACTTATGGGGATCCCTGTCGGCGTGCTGACAGGAATTTACCTTTCGGAGTACGCCGGCCAAAACAGATTTGCCCGCTATGTTAGGTTTTTCAACAATGTCATGACAGGCCTGCCGTCAATAGTCATAGGCATTGTCGGCTTTGTCATACTGGTAGTTACTATCGGCTCCTTCAATATCATGGCCGGCGCAGTCGCACTTTCGATAATCATGATACCCATAATTGTAGGCGTAACAGAGGAGACACTAAAGCTGGTACCGAACTCGGTTCGGGAGGCCGGGCACTCGCTTGGTGTACCCAAGTGGAAGGTCACCATGTTCATAACGCTCATGGCTGCAAAGAGCGGCGTCCTGACAGGTATAGTGCTTGCCACGGCAAGGATTGCCGGCGAGACAGCACCCCTCATTATGACAATCCTTGGAACAAGCCTGTTCTTTCAGGGCTTTACCTCGCCAGTGGACGCGCTACCTCTCAGGATATGGCGCCTCGCGTCGCTTCCATACGAGCACGCGCACAGCTTTGGGTGGGGAGCAGCACTCATACTCATACTAATAGTGCTGTCGCTCAGCATGGTACTACGTTTAGTCGTGCTCAGACGCACGGGGGGAGCAGCGCCCTCTCCCAAGCTCTAGAGGCCGTCTATATTGCCCTACATAGATCATTTAGGCAATTATTATCTAGCTCAAAACCAAACGAGGGTCAGTGGCGAGTGAGTATTTAAGTAGCGAGGATTACCACGTTGTCAAGGCCGTGGCCAAACCTGGTTACAAGGTTTCCGTCCAACACCTAAGTTCTTGGTTCTTTGAAAAAAAGGCACTTAAAGAAATCAACCTCGATGTCAAGGAGAATACAGTTACGGCGCTAATCGGCCCTTCCGGCTGCGGCAAGACCACGCTCATCCGCTCTCTCAATCGCATGAACGAAATGACACTTGGAGCCAAGGTTGAGGGAAGTGTTTTCCTAGATGATGTTGATATTTACAACAAGACGGTTGACCCCGTCATTATTAAAAGGCGTATTGGCATGGTATTCCAGAAGCCAAACCCATTTCCGACGATGTCTGTATATGATAACGTCGCAGCCGGCCTGAAGCTCAATGGAATAAGGGATAAGCGATTGATAGGTGAAGTTGTTGAAGAAAGCCTAAAGAGCGCCGCACTGTGGGATGAGGTAAAAGACGAGCTTGGCAAGCCCGGCATCAGCCTTTCTGGAGGCCAGAAGCAGCGCCTGTGCATCGCCCGAGCACTTGCCATGCAGCCAGAAGTGCTATTGATGGATGAACCCACGTCTGCTCTTGACCCCATAGCATCCGCAAAGATAGAGGAGCTCATCCACGACTTGAAGAGGGATCTGACGATAATCATAGTTACGCACAACATGCAGCAGGCGGCCCGTGTGTCTGACTACACGGCGTTCATGTATCTTGGCGAGCTTGTAGAGTACGGGCCGACCAAGCAGATATTTGAGAACCCTGGAAAAGAGCTGACCGAGCGCTACATCTCAGGTAAATTCGGCTAGAAAAGCACAAAAGCGCGTCGTTTTGTAGGTCTCTTGGGATGACTCGACTGCTAGATTACGGCCTTGGTAGCCTCAGTAATCTAGTAATGAAGATGGCTGATCTTTCTGTGCGGTCTGTTGACACCGCGATAGAGCTTTATGAAAAAGGCGATGGCGACAAGTCACAGCTTTTCGAATGGTCGGAACAGCTGCGCGTTCTGCAGGACGAGGTGACAGAGCTTGCCGTAGAGCTCATCGCAAGATACCAACCTGTAGCTACAGATTTGCGCTTCATACGATCCTGCATTGAAATCTCGTACGGATTTTCCCGGTTTGGTCGCTACGCCTACGACATTGCTGACGTGATGGGCGCGATGGGCTCCATATCACACTGCGACAAAAGCGCCGTGATGGAGATGGCCAAAACAGCTACTGAAATGATCCATCAGAGCGTGCAGGCACTGCGTGCACGCGACAAGGGCGCGGCCGAAAAGCTGTACCGGATGGACGATACGGTAGATGCCCTTTACAGGAAGCATTTGCGCGAGGCCATAACACCTAGAACGAAAAAAGGTGCAAACGATATGATAAGCGATCCTCGATGCTATGTATCTACGCTGTTGATACTTCGATATCTGGAAAGGATAGCTGATCATGCATGCTATGTCGGAGATTCTGTCAATTACATAGTAACCGGCTCGTCTAGCCCGCGCCGGTAGTGTAAAAAACATACATAGCGCACACATAACACATCATCGCTTATTTTTGAAAACTACTTAGAATTCAACAAATATCGTTCCTGCTCACCAATCACTATGTCGGCTTGTTAACAGGGTTCTGCAGCCAAAGAATACAAAGCCGTGTACTGTTACCTTCGATACTGTGTCCAACTGACCTTTGCTTTCTTGTTCTGCATGCTTCCGTCAGGTTTTTTGAATATGAATAGGTACTTGAAGCCTCTGAGATAAAAGTTGAGGCGCAATGCGCGGGAATGCCAGATGCCCGTGTTAGACGTCTGGCCGCGCCTGACAAGGCATATGATATCCACTGGCTCAAAGTGACGGGCAAGCCGCTCATAGACAAGAAAACCCACAGGCGTGAACTTTTTCTTGACCCATTGATCGCCTATTACCCAGCCGATGACCTTGCCGGGTTTTAACACGCGCTTGCATTCTGCCATGACTTTTTCCAATTCGTCGTAGAATTCATCTGACTCTGCAGAAAGTATGCCTATATTGTTTGGGTGATCGTTGTAGTCGATGTTGTCGCCGTATGGCGAGTCGATGAAAATCATATCAACGCTTTCATCTGAGAGTGGTATTCTGCGCGCGTCGTTTTGCCTTACCTCGGACCTTGGCGGCGCGATGTCAAATGCTATGCATTTCCTGTCCTCTTCTTTACACACATCAAGAGTCGTACCGCTTCCAGCCATCGGATCCAATACAAGGTCGCCGGGATCAGTATAGCGCTTTATCATGTTGTATATGGCAAAGGCAGGAGTAACGCCTGCATACTTGTTGTCGCCCTTGGGTGTTCTACCGTAGCTCTGCCGCGGATAGTCCCATAGTGTTGTAGATTCGAGGCGGGGTTTATCGCTTTGTTCTTCTTTTTTGAATGATGCTACGGCTATACTTGGATCTTTAATGTACGACAATAGAGCGCTTGCGGCCTTTGGTTCTAGTCCTTCACGCCATGGGAGCCCCATCTTTGCAAGGATTTTTTTCGCCCTCTTTGCAGAATATATTGCGCCATTTTTTGTGACCCTGACTTGGTATGGGTACCTGCCGCCCCAAGCGTTAGCTTCAATACCCTTCTTGCCGTCTGATTTAGCAGCAAAAGCACCATGGATGGTGTCGGTGTCCAGATTTAGTAAAAAAAGCATATCACCTTTTTTGACGGCAAGAACGCGTTCGCCGTAAAGCCTGCCTGCCGCAAACAACATGCGGTCAAGGCACTCGCGCTCGGTCTTGCTAGTGCAGGCGAAAATGTGCCCTGGCCTTCCGGCTAGCATCTGCAGACTTGCCCCGCCTTGCAGATTTAACGGTATCGCTGAATCTTTTTACGCGCCTTTGCCGCAAGAACACCATGACCCTATGCTACATATGCAACATGCGGGCGGCTTCCCTTGACTGCCCTGACTGCGGCAGACCAGTGTGCAAAAAGTGTACCAAGGATTTTCCGTTTTCTCCCGGAGTCTGCTTAGAATGTGCAGTGAAGGTCAAGACAGGTCTTGGCGGGATAAGAAAGGACAAAGGCGAGATCTTTTAACACGGAACAGTCCTGCATAACCCGTGAAAAATGCGCCAGCCGGCTGGAAGCTGAAATCGTCAAAGAAGGTATATGATCATTATTACCTGAAGGTGTATGAAGAGACCCTTGACCTCGCAGGCAAGGAGAAACTGTACATCCACGCACGGCGCCCTGACTACTGCACCATAGTGCCATTTTCACCAGACAGCCGGATACTGACGATCACAAGCTATCGACACCTTGTGGATTCATGGCAGCTAGAAGTACCATCGGGCTTTATCGATAAGGGTGAGACTCCTAGACAAGCAGCCGTCCGTGAGCTTTTAGAAGAGACAGGCTACAGCGCAAAGAAGCTGGTAAATGTCGGCCGGTACACCCTTGATTACTCGATGTTTGCCCAGAAGGGCAACATATTTGCCGCCTACGGCATAGAAAAGTCAGGCAGGCAGAAGCTGGGCAGTATGGAAAAGATATCTAAAATCAAGTTCATCCCGATTGAGAGGGTAAAAGCAATGCTCCTAAAAGGCAAGATACTGAATGCGGCCTCAATGGTCGCCCTCTATCGTGCAATACAGTATCATGAGGAAATGACTTAAATTCTCTTGCTACCAGAAGAATGCCATGTCTTCGGTAAACGATAGCCCGAACCACTTCATGGTACTCGATGCTATTTCAAGGGGGATGAAGACGTTCGGCAAGATAGTCAAGGTCACTAAACTGGACAAGAATGTTGTGGATACGGTGATAAACGACCTCGCCGCGCAGCGTCTCATAGCAATAGCTGAAAAGAAGGGTTTTTTCGGAGGCAAGAAAGAAGAGTTCCAGATAACAGAGACAGGTATGCGCGTGCTTGCTGGCAAGAAACAGGAGCTTGAGAAAAAGTTCCAACAGTTCCAGCAGTGGTATTCAAACGGCCAGATGCAGCAGCTGCAAACCTCGATGCAATCCGACAGGATGTGGCTGCCATTCATGCTGTTCTCCGGAATCATGAACGCGATGTTTTTCATGTCCATGATGTCGCTCATGGGTACGGCCATGACGCCTGCTGAAAGTGAGTTTGCCGGAGAGGGAGCAGGTGCCGACGGAGGGGCAGGCGCCATGGATGACGGTGGTGGCGGAGATTTCGGCGGCGACTTTGGCGGAGATTTCGGCTTCTAGCCGCTCCTAGCTTTCTTGTAAGCCCGAGGGGCGACAATGGTAAAGGTGCCTGCTACGAGTGCAAGGGGCACAGACAGCAAGATCGAATATTGGTAAAATACCAAGCCGACCGTTTCGGCTACCAAGATACATGCGGATTCGGCAGTGACAAGTATCACTAGACTTGTGCGCAATATTGATAGTAATTCAGGCTCCTTGTGCAATCTGAACAGCTTTACTAGGCCTGACGCAAAATCGCGCATAGTGCCGGCGAAATTGGCGTAAAAACCCTTTCTGTCGCAGTGTTCAAGGACAGAGCAGCACGAGCCTCCAGAACCCCTGCCAAGTATAGTCAGAAACGTAGCAGCGCCTGCAAGCCCGTACCCCATCGCGTAGGCAATTGCAATGCCAGCGGGATTGAACCCGAATAAATATAGGCCGATGTTCTCGCCAAGCTCGGCAAACATGATGCACAGGATTTCAATGCCAAGTGCTGCAGCAAATATCTTCTTAGAATGGGACAAGAACTTGTGCAACGTGTTCGTGTGAACACTTGCGCAGCATTTCTGCTCGTCACATACTATGCATTGAACTTGACTGCACTGTACCGGCACACACAGGCACTGAGAACACCTTTCCACCATCATTAATGACCGCTACAAATATTTTAACAATAGTTAGGCCGGCATTTTTATTGTCTGTGTTCTTCTGATAAGAACTTTTGCAGCTAGCGTTGCAAGGAATATGGTTATCGAGACAAGAACAATAGTTCCGCCCGGCGCAAGGTTTGCTGCATACGACACAATTATTCCACTCACAACCGAAAACACAGCTATTCCGCCTGATATTAGTGCAGTCTTCTTGAAGCCCCTGCCAAACATCATGGCCGTTATATTTGGAATCACTATTAGCGATGAGATAAGTAGTATGCCAACGAGCCTGATAGATGCAATGACCGTGACGCTTGCTAACACTATGAAGAGGTAGTTCAAAAGCGTCACCCGAAGCCCGCTGACTTTTGCCTGCTCTTCGTCAAAGGTTATGTACATGAATT
>CAZPIL010000015.1:0-12485 GCA_964586705.1 uncultured Nitrososphaera sp.
TACCGATAACTAGTTACGGTGAAGACATAGCGTCCGATCCTGAAATACGATCGGCTCCTCAAAATACGTGGCGCGGATTCTACGTGCTTGGAACAAGCCCTGATACCGGCTTTACCCTAAAAGGCACAGTAGAGCACTCTCCAATGAGCAATGACTATTACTATGGTATACAGGGCAGTCGTTCGTTCCACATTGATGACATACTCTATACACTATCGCTTGGAAACAAGCTGAAGATGAATGATATTCGCACGCTAGATGCTATAAACGAACTGGAGGTAGGTGGCACAGGAGGGGTGATCTCATACCCTTTGCCTGAGCCCTTACCGCGCTGAGACCTTAGCGTTCCTGCGTCCCTTTTTTAGTTTCGGCGACTTTTTCTCAGCCTTTGTAGTCTCAGCCTTGCTGTCCCTGCCAAGCTTCTTGATGGCCTCTACACAGCTCTGCCTTATCTCGTCTCGGGCGCTTACCTGCAGGACCTCCTCGAGTAATGGACGGGCCGCCTCACCTAGAGAACCAAGCTCCCGTACGGCCTTAACTTGGCTTTCAATGCTGGATGCCCACTTGGCGTCTTCCTTTAGCTGGCGCAGCCTGTCTTGGTTGACCAACATAGGATATAATCAGCCCCAGCCGTTAAAAGACTTGCCCCACATAATTACTCTAGCTCATGGAAAATGATTTTAGATAGCCTATCATATCCCAACTGATGTCAACAGAAGGGGACTCGGGAATACCGGCCACGTCTGAAACCGGTATTTATGAAACAACGCCGCAGACAGCTGTAAGCGAGCCTACAACGCCGCTCCCAGAGGTTATTCCGACAAATTCGGAGTCCATGGCAGCACAGGCCCTCGCGAAGGTAAAGAAGCAGGCAAAGCAAATCGAAAATGCTCACAAGGCCGTGACAAAGGTATCTACTTCTCTCAAGAAGGCAGCCAAGGAACGCGCTGCACAAGAGAAGAAGCAGGACCAGCAGATCAAAAAACTACGTTCACAAATAGCGCAAATGCAGAGACAGCTTGCAAAAGTCAAAAGCACAGGCAAAAACTCAGCCGGCAAAAAGAAAAAGGCCAAGCCAAAGAAGCGCCAGCGCTGATGACTTGGCATCGGCACATTTTTCCTATCTTATTTTATAATCAAAAAAGAAGGCGCATAGAGTGCCTGATCTAACATTGTATCCCTAGTAAACTGCCGTGGATAAATGCGCAGCATCGATATGCCGCCCCGTCGTGTTAAAAACGACCCAAGCAGCTAACCCTCAAGCACCGGAATGTCCCGCCGTAAGTGGCACGCTTAGGATCATCCGTATCTGTACTTGCCTCCTTAAGGTTTCGTCTTTGTATTCCGTAAACTTGCTATCTTTGTCTATGGTCGTGACTGTTATTTTTTCTTCTGCTACTACAACTGTCGCTGTAACTGTGCTGTGGTCAGAATGGTGCCTGCAGTAATGATGAGCATTATGATAATAGATCCATTAATCAAATATGCCAGTAACTGACACTACGAGAAAAGCTAGCGCTTGAGGGTGGCATTTTTAATTTCGCTCAGGAAGCCTAGGAACGTTATTGTGTGCTCCTTGCCACATTTGGAACAAACAAGATTGCCTGATTGTGTGTTGCTTCCGCCAACCACACGATCCGTGTACTCGATAAATCTTCCGCAATCACACTTGATCTTTTTTACAGCCAAGGCGTATCTGTAGCCACTCTGCTGTATTATATTATCCTTGCCTAGGCACTAGTTTGGTTGCATCCTCTTGTTATAAGCCTCTATTATCTTTTGTAGGGCTTGATCTTCTTCATTTACAGCTTCAAGGAATTCCTGTAGATAACCCTGCTCCTTGATAATGCCGACCGTGTCTACATAATTGCGATTGTGCTCGTGCTCCATGCTTTCCACCCTGCTTATGAGGTCTTCCTTGTTTGCGGACTTGACAAGCATCTGTTGTATGAGGAGCCGGTTGTATCTACTGGAAGCAAAATACCGCCGGTACATGTTCATGCGTTCTTGGCGGCCGGCCGCTCTTAATTCCTTAATAGGTGGCAGGCGAAAAGTCATCATGACCTTCTGGCAGTCTCTGCGGAATAAAAAGCCGACGTTGCCACAGTTCTGTGTTGATATATAAAGATAAAGAGTTTCGTCCGATGCCCTTTACTATCCTCTCGCCTAATAGTGATTGTCTTCAAGACCAACCCTACAAGCCGGGGTGGCACCGGGAGTCGTTGTCCTTGGCCCACCCCGCATTTTCAATAAGGACTAATGTTCCTGTCCGCGCTTTCTGAGGTACCAATAGACGAGTACTACTGCACCAGCGACTGTCGTAAAGAGCGAGTACACGTACGAGTTGGTAATGATGAAGCATGTCTGCTCCATTTCCTCCATGGTGCTAGGTGGAAATGCAGACCTGTCAACAGTTGCTAATTGCGTCAGACATGAAGCACCCTGAAAATTTAGCAGGATGGCAGCAATACTACCTGCGACAAGCAGGCTAGCCCCTGTCAGAAGATACTTCAATTCACTTTTTACCGTACGCGCCGGATCTTATCTGCCTTATTACATCAAGCACCTCATCAGCATCTTCTGCCTCTGGGTCTATCTCCAGGTACATCTTCAATGCATTGGCTGCCTCATCTGACAGACCTTTCTTCAAAAGTCCTATTCCTTTGTCTCTTACCGCATCCGGATTGTACTGGTCAATAGCAAGCACCATCTCGTTTGCAAGCTCGTACCTGTCCATATCTTGTGATTCATAGTAACTACCCTTGAGATTATTAAGTAGCCGTATGACAGTCTGAGATGCCGTAGTATTGTCCACAAATGCTCTGGTGAGGGCGATCTTTCTACCTGGATACGCTCGCTCTAGTAGTGCCTTGAGCGCATAATCGTCCATTATCCTGCCTCCATTGAACGGATCGACAACTATTTCACCATTGCCGCCTTCCATGACATGCTTGAGCAGAAAGTGTGACGGAAAGTTGACTGGTAGGAGCTGGAAGTCAAGTGCCTTGGCCACGTGCATGTAGATCATGCATAGCGTGATGGGTATGCCTGTTTTGCGCTCTATGACCACATTGAGATAGCTATTGAGTGGGTTGTAATAATCGTCGGTATTGGGCCTGAACCTTTGGATTTCGAAGAGATAATCGTTGATATGTTCTATTACCTGAGTAGGTCTACGTGGGGTAGCAAGTTTTTTCTTGGCAGATTCTGCCACCTGCCTTCTCATATCGTCTAACTTGCCAAGAGTTGCTTCCACATCGAGGTCTTGATAAGCCAGTATTCTTGCCATATGGAGTGCATATTTGGCCAAACTGTCAGTCCGATCTGCGATTATGTCGTTGACAGCACTTTTCTTCCAATCGCTTATGAGTTCTTCCAGCATTGGCAAGGCTCTCTTAATTGGTGTTCAAAGTATATTTATAGTTCTGGCGAGCGTGACACTCTTGCGGCTTTTAGGTGTTGGGTAAAAACAAACCCGCAATCATAATGTCCTATCTTATGATGATTCCATATAGTCGACCACAATCTTAACCGTACCTTGTAAAGAGCAGGAGCTTGCACGCCTGATACTAGATACAAGATGATATACATTCGACATAACGTGCCACTACAGATCAGCTGCGTTCTGGAAATAGGGCAACATATATTCATCTTCAGAAGAGACTACCTCCGATATTATCTATTGACCCGCCGCGGAGTGCGGAAAGGTTCCTCATGCGTATATGGGTCCTCTGTGCGAGGTTGCCCTGACGAAGCTGGAACTCCACGCATGGTGAGGATATACGATTTGTCCTTCCAATCTTTTCTGATCTATCTCATGTTCTGCATACAGAATCATATCATAAAATATGATAATTGTGATAATTATGATTTGTATCAGGCTTAGGCTAATTATTGACTATACAGACAAAATCAATCTATCTGCAAGTCTACAGAATATATGCCTAATCCTTTTATTCATAGTTTCCACCGTGCTCCTATGGTCAAAATGAAGAGAGCTAACCTCTTCCTTATGCTGGCCATTGCAGCGGTACTTGCAGGTTCTATCGGCATTGCTCCGGCGTATGCCTACAACTCTAAGACAATGCCTGATGATCCTGCTGTACAGTACCACTCGTGGCAGACAGATGAAGATGGCAACTTTGTGCTGGATGAAGACGGCGCCTTGGTTGCAGCAGAAATTGTACCAGGAGACAACGCATGGATGATGACCTCATCAGTACTCGTGCTGATGATGACCCCTGCTGGCCTTGCGTTCTTTTATGGAGGCCTTGCTAGGCGCAAAAACAGCGTGAACACTCTCCACATGGTTTTCGTCACTACCGGACTAGTGTCTATCCAGTGGGTGCTTTGGGGATACAGCCTTGCGTTCGGTCCAGACGCCGGCTATGGCTTTATCGGCACGCTTGAATGGGCAGGACTACAGCACGTGCTACATGACGCGCCTTCAGACGTCTATGCTCTAACAATACCACATCAGACATTCGTAGCATTCCAGATGATGTTCGCCATCATCACTCCTGCACTGATTGTAGCCTCTGTAGCGGAGAGGATGAAATTTAGCGCGTACCTCATCTTCGTGATCCTGTGGACGACATTTGTCTATGATTTTGCAGCACACTGGGCATGGTCATTGGGAACAGGCGGTACCGAAGTAGGCTGGGCTGGTGCACATGGCGAACTTGACTTCGCTGGCGGAACGGTCATCCACATCACTTCCGGATTTGCTGGTCTCGTTGTAGCGCTGATGCTAGGACGTAGACTTGGGTACGGCAAGATCCCAATGGAACCACACAACGTCAGCATGGTCGTTTTGGGTGCAGCCTTGCTCTGGGTTGGCTGGTTCGGATTCAACGCAGGTTCCGCGGCGGACGCAAGCAATGCAGCAACCGGAGCCCTTATCGCAACCCAGATTGCAACAGGCACTGCGGCATTGACATGGTCGCTCATATCATGGGCACATACTGGCAGGGCTTCAACTGTGGGTGCTGCAACTGGTGCTGTAGCAGGTCTTGTAGCAATCACACCGGCAGCTGGTTTCGTGTCGCCAATGTCTTCCATCGTAATCGGTGTGATTGCGTCAATCGTCTGCTACGCAGCGCTTTCCTTCAAGAACAAGCGCAAGTGGGACGACGCACTCGACACATGGGCTGTACACGGAATTGGTGGCCTTGCCGGCGCTCTACTGACCGGTATCTTCTCCGAAGAGAGATACTCCTGGGGAGCGAATGGCCTTGCCTTTGGCAACCCCGAGCAACTACTCATCAACGCTATGGGTGCATTTGCCTCCGTGGCATGGGCAATGGGTATCACTGCGATCATCATCAAGGTGATGGATGCAGTGTGGCCAGGCGGAATCCGCGTCACACCAAAAGAGGAAGAAGTCGGCCTCGACTTGGCGCAGCACGGAGAACGCGCATACACGATGGAATAGGCGCCAAGCCTACCATCTTTCTTTTTCCTTTTCTTTTTTTGATACCATAATGCTTAATATTTCTGCAGACGTGATACTATGCATGCTAAAGGCTCTCTTATTTGCGCCGGCAGCTGCCATAATGGTCACCTATTCATGGCTATATCAGAATGTGGCTAGCCCACTTGGCGCTTTTGCGAAGGACTTTGAGTTTGCAGCAATATGTACAATAACTGTAATCTTTATCATGGTAAGTATAATAATTATGCTCCGGCAGGCCCGTAAACTTCCCAAGTCATACGAAGTCGAAATAATAGATGTGTATGGGCAGAATGTTTCGATAGATGGTGTTAGACAAACCTTTCTTACCTATGACGCAGCTGAATCCTACGCACGCATGTACCGGCAGAACTTTTCGCAGTATAGATTCAAGGTAGTAGGCCAGCAAGAGGCTCCAAAAGGTTATTAGATGTCCCCCTTTTTGCTTTTTTCTGTGGACCTGAGTCAGTTTTTAACAAGTGCAAGCCCCCTGGTGTTCCTTGCTCCGAACACCTCTGATCAGGAAATTATCGATCGAGCAAAAGACAAGCTTGTCGAAAATGGCCTCAGGTCAGAGATAATAGAAGTCAACTATGATATGCAGCAGCTTAACCCCGGAGATCTCTGTGTCAGCTATGATCCGCCTGATTTGGTAGTTCGAGCTATTTATGAAAAAAAACCGAGCGGGATTGTCAAGATGAAGAGTGTGGTAATGATAAAGCTCTAACCCTGCATGCTTCTTATCATCTCGATTATTCCTTCGAACGGCTGCCTACTTTCGGTGCCGTCTTTCATTGACCTTACTGTAACCTTGCCTTCTGCCATGTCGCCTGCCGCGACGATGACTGTTATGCTGGCGTTCTTGCTGGCTGCATCGTCCAACTGCTTGCGCAGCGCCCTCCCAAGGATATCGTAGTCAGCAGAGAAGCCATTGTTCCTGAGAAGTGATGCCATTTCGAGTGCCCTACCCTTTATCTCCTCGCTTGCGTAGGCAATATAGACAAGGGGCGCATGCAATTGCTGGATCGCACCGCTCTTTTTAAGAGCCATCAGGATGCGCTCAATGCCGCCGGCCGCGCCAGTCGCACCAATATCTTTACGTCCAAACACGTCTGCAAGCCTGTCATACCTGCCGCCGCCTACTAACGCACCACCGTCAGAGTTGGCATCAAATACTTCGAAAACTGTGCCAGAGTAATAGTCAAGTCCCCGAACAACACCCAAGTTGAGCGATATGTTATTCACCCTTCTTGCCTTGAGCGAGTCCATTAATAACGTCAGCTCGTCCCAACCTTCAAGGTCTTGGATATCTGCTGAAATTGCTGCATAGTCCATCGAGCCCTTTATCTGTGTCAGATCCAAAAGTGCTTGTAGTTTTACGGGATCAATCGAGCCCTTGTATTCTTCAAGGACTGCAGGAACTCCCTTCTTTGAAACCTTGTCCACGGCACGCAACATTTCAAGCACCTTTTCTTCTTCTGTTACGTCCAGCTTGGCTCTGATGAATTGCTCTATGACCTGCCTGTCATTTACCTGTATTGACACTTCCAGTCCCAGTTTCTTGAAAAACGAGGCGACGAACTCTATCACCTCTGCATCGGATTCATGTGATTTTGGACCGTATATTTCGATATCCCACTGGTGGAAATAGCGATAGCGTCCTGCCTGCGGCTCGTCGTATCGCCACACGCCTGCAAATGATGCGAATTTTGCCGGCATCTTAAGGTCACGCCGTAGTGTAACATAGCGCGTAAGACCTATTGTTAAGTCAAAGCGCAACGCGACATCGCGTTCACCTTTGTCCTTGAAAGCATAGATCTCATTTGAAATGGACTCGCCACTTTTGGCTTCAAGCGTTGATAGCAATTCAATGGGTGAGGGCTCCATCATCTTGAAGTTGAAAAGCTTGGCAGTTTCAAAGAACCTATCCCGTACATAGTTTATGCCTTCAAGATCATGCGGCTCAATATCCCGCATCCCCCGGGGAAGCTCTATTTTCACACTCTAAGCACGAGTATGTCAGCATTTAGATTTTGCGTTGCGTTATTATAGCATCCTGACAAAGCATGGTTATGGTCATGGGCTACCGATTTCTGGAACACATGACAGATGCAGTCGTCGAAGCCTATGGCAATACTCTTGAAGAAGCGTTTGAACAGGCGGCCGCCGGCCTAAACGATACTATGATCGATCTGAAAGGAGTCAGACCCAACTCAGTACTTGAGATAAACGCAAATGGTCATGACTTGGAGTCACTCCTCTTTGACTGGCTTGATAAAGTGATGCTCCTACTTGTTGCTGATGGTATAGTGATGTCAGAGTTTTCGGTAAAGATCCACAAAGTAGATGAGGGCTACACGTTGGATGGCATTGCCAAAGGAGAAAAGCTCGATCTGAATAGGCATATCTATAAGGTCGAAATAAAGGCAGTCACATACCACGAGATGTCTGTAAAACAAGAGGCCAGCAAAGCGACGGTCCGGTTCTTGCTCGATCTCTGACAAACCTTGTTAGCTTCTTGGCACTGACGGTCCGGTTAAAATTTGATGAATGAAGAAGCAATGGCGGAGAACCTGAGCCACTTGGCCGTGTATTTGGAATACTTGTAAACCGGGCGGTGCTTCTAAACGATGCGACCGCATTCCTAAAGGAGCCGGCCTGCAAATTTCCACAACTCTTGACGCCGCTTGTGCATCTAAAGGAGACCTTGAAAAGGCACCTGCTTGCAGAGCGGAGTATGATTGTTAATTGGAACAAGCCATACGATCTACTAATGGGTAGATGGGCTCTACCACAGCTCTATGTTTCTTTTTCTGCCTTTTTCACAAAGATATATGTCATGATAAAGGCTGCAATCAGCGCACCAATTATTGGTGCTGCCCAGTATATCCAGTGAAAGTCCCAGTAGCCGGAAATGATTGCAGGACCAAACGTTCTTGCAGGGTTCATGCTTGCGCCCGTTAGAGGGACACCCACGAGGTGGAGTAGGAATATCATACCCCCAATCGCGATTCCAGCAAAGCCGGCAACTGCCTTTTTGTGAACTGCGACCATATAGATTGTAGTCAGCAAAAAGAATGTGAGTATCAATTCTACTACAAAACCTGAGGCAGCGCTTGAGTTAAGAAACTCACTTGGTCCGCCTTGAACGCCATAATTAACCTGAGGGCCAAACGTAGGGAATATTGCTGCCAGAGTTGCAGACGCTGCTACGGCGCCTACAAGCTGGAAGGCGATGTATGCGCTCCCGTCTTTGATTCTCATATGTCTTGTTGCCATCATGGCTATTGTGACTGCAGGGTTGATGTGCGTCCCTGAAACATGGCCAAAGACATACACCATAAGACCAATGACTGCACCGTGGCTGAAAGATATTATCAACAGCGCCTCAGTACCCATACTGAGACCAAACATCGAAATGGCTATGATTATTGAAAGCGGTCCAAAGAAGACGAGGGCGTACGTACCTATGGCTTCTGCAAGCCATGCTCTTGGGTTTACCACAAATTTTTAACCTCTGGTCTGTCTATATAAAATAATCGACACGCTTTTCTAATATCTATACAAACCACTTTTCAAGTGACTGGCTTCTAGTCTGTTCGGCCTTTTGCAGGCGGTCAAGCGTGCCAGCAACTCTATCGGCTGAGAAACTCTTCTGGACACAGAGATAGTCAAGCACTTTTTCACGGTTGACTGAGCCAAAGTCTATCCTGTCAATGCTGGGAACTTCGGGCTTCAAGAAGATTTCGCGTATCTCCTTATAGGGGATTCCTTGCAACTGGTCTTTTATTTTCTCTATGTTTTCAAGGTTTCCGTACTCCTTTATCAGCTTGAGTGCAGTCTTGGGGCCGATTCCCGAAAATCCACCTGGATTGAAGTCAGTACCTATCAATATGCCAACATCAACAAGCTGCTCATGCGTAAGGCCTGTTTCCTTAAGAACATTGTCGTGCTCTGTCAATTCCGGCTCGATATCGATATACGTATTCTTGTTTGGCACCTTGCGCCGGCCGCTCACAGCAAGGTTACGCACCAGCCTCTTGGCACCAAAGAGAACCGAATCATAGTCTTGGCTTGCTGCAGCGTGTGCAAGGCCTGCTTTTGTCATATACGCAGCGGCGGCCTCCCCATCAGCCGGCGCCTGTATGTATGGTATGCCGAGTGCCAAAAGCAACTTTTTTGATTCTTCTACCATGCTGTCAGTCAGTACAGAAGTTCTTTTGCCGTATTTCGCAGCATCTTCTATTCTGCCCTCTTCAATAGCTTGGCTATATTGCTGCATAGCCTGCTGTTTGATCTTATGCCGGCGCTCAATTTCGTGTGTCTTGAGCACGTGCACCTTACCATCAAAAACATAGATAGGCTTGATGTTCTCTGCCAATAGGTTGACATTGCGGTAGAAAAGACCACTCAGGTGACTCGTTATCTCTCCCTTGACGTTCGTGAGAGGTTCGCCAGTTGGGCCGCGGATAGTTGCAAGAAACTGGTAGATGGCATTGAAAGCATCTATAGCGACCATCTTGCCTGACAGCTCTGCAAGTTTGAGTGGTTGTGTAGTTACAAGTGGCTTCAGATCAAGTCCCATGCCACCAGTACCTCTGAAAGGGAAATCTATTATTGTTTACTGCCTGTAACTGCGCAGAGTCTGCGCTATCCAGCTTACATCTTCCTTGGTCTTTGCAAGCCTTCCTAGTTTTATACAGTCGCGGATATCCTTTGACTTTAACCTGTTCCATACTGCATCTGCAATTGCCGTTGAAACGTCAGGCGGAATTCCATCCCTGTCAAGTATATGTTTGCAAACTTCTGCAAAACTACCAAAGGAATATGGCTTGAAGTGGAGCACCATGAATCTAGACAAGAGGGGAGTGAGCATCTTTTCGGTACCGTTGCTTGTGGCAAACACCCATGTCTTTAGCTGCGTATTGCGCGTCTTCTGGAACTTGGTTTCTGCCAATATTCCTGTCTCCATGAGGCTCAAGAGCGCTGTCTGATCCCTTGCAGGCATGTGCTCTATCTCGTCGACTATGAGATATCTTGGTCTCTTTTCAAACAAATAGTCCACCATCCCAGACTTGGTGCTATGACTTCCAAGAGTGAAAAAGGAGCGCTCCATCTTCATACATTCAAGCATGAAAAGCGTCTTTGCCGATGCTGGCGGACCGACGAGGAGTATGTGCACTGGTCTATCAGAGGCGAGCGACATGCGAAAAAGGCGCTTCACGTCATCATAACCTACTATGGTCTCAAATAGCGCTTCATTACTTGTAGCACCATCGACATGTCGCCTCGGGACATTCTCTATGTGCAAGTCTTCTGACACTCCTGTGTTTTAACAGACTGTGGTATTAGCGGTTCCTGATAAAGATAGGTGTCACCAAGCTTTAATTTTCTAGACCTATGTGTCGGGCCATGGAAAAGAACGCATAGCGGCAAGCACACTCTGGTTCAGCTTCACGGTGAACGCTGCAGCATCGTCAGATGACATCTTTGATAGCTCTTCTAGAAACTGGGTTTTATCGCGACCTCGCTCATATGTGCCCCCTGATTCTTTAACACACAGGGGAAATTTCTGCATCTTGATACCTTTTGAATTTAGGTGCCTGATAAATTTACAATACGCATCCACGTCGTACCATTCTCGCTTTTGCTCTTCGCAGTAGGCTATCCATGCATCTATGGTGTTCTGAAAGAACGCCTTATTGCGCAATTCTTCGAGTGTCATTGGCTAAAAATCAGCGCGCCTCATTTTGGAGCCGCATCTAGGGCAGGCACCGCCCTTGAATTTGTGACCACAAGCGATGCAAACATAGCTTATGCCGCCTCCTCCTCCGAGCATGCCTCCAAAGCCGCCTCCTTGACCTCCCATACCCATCCGAGCCATTGCACGACGCCGAACGAGGTAGGAAATACCTATGAATACAGGGATTATGACCATCAAAGAATAGGGAAACGGAATCACAAATGAGATAGCGATGCTGATGGCTAGTGATAGCATTATCCACATCATCGTTTGGGCCATCCAGTTCATTTAACAGGTTTTACTTGTCAAGTTTCTTTTATTAAGCTTTCCAAACTTTGTCCTAAAAGGGCTTAAAAGCACTAGGTATGTTACACACAGCATGCTCCGGATCCCTGCTCAGACGGCAATATTTCTGCTCTGCGAGTCTTGTCGCTGGTGTGCGACATTTTTTGACAAGACAAAGATCAGAGAAAGGTGCATGAGCTGCTCGGGCACGTCTCTGTCAAGCTTTCCTATCCTGTCTGATGAGTCCTTCACGATTGGTTTTGACGCAAAGCGCGGCTTAGAAATGGGATTTGGCAGGCGTAGGCGATAATTATTTTTCTATGGTGACTTCTAGACTGTTGCCTTCCCTATCCCACGCACCTATCGTTTCATCTTCGTACGGAAAACTGATGATTACAGAGACGAGACCAAAAAAGTGGTTTAGGTCTTCAAGCGACGGTCGATTGGAGGCACCGGGGTGCGAATGGGCTGTGCCTATGTATGCGCCGTTTAGTGGCAGGTCGTACATCGAAAAACCCGAGTAGAATGGACCATTTGCAGAAAAAGGCGGTATGACCAGACCGTCTACTGTCACCACATTATCTTTCTTTTTTCCTTGAAGGATAAGGATTGCTTCGTTTGGGTGCCATGTCTTGGCAAAACTGATGATGCCATTAGCTGCTTCCCGAGTAATGGCTATGCGCCGCTTCGGCCTTTCCCCTTTTCTTTTGAACACTGGATAATTTTTTCTCTAATTTGTTATTTTAACATTGCAAACAGAATGGATAATAAGCAGAACATCCTAGTGGAGCTGACGATGACGCCGCTATGTTGTTGAAAAAAATAGATAACAAGATACTTGTCAGGAGGGGTGAAGTTGGAAACGATAAGGACGGAACTCCTCTTTTGATAAACGGCCGGGGCGAGGCCTACCGCGTCAATGATACAGCAATTTCCCTTTGGCATATGTGCAACGGCATTACCTTTGATGACCTTTTTCTTGAAGTTATGCGCATATCATCCGGT
>CAZPIL010000016.1:0-12454 GCA_964586705.1 uncultured Nitrososphaera sp.
ACATTGATGTTTTGGTATCCGTACTCTTTCATGGCTTCAGAGACTTTATGGACCCAACCCGACTGGCATATGACATCATCAAGCTGTTCGAAGACAGGCCTCCACGACTTTGAAAATAAACCTATGAGATGAAGGATCGAGAAGTAGGCTTTCCATAGCCTGTACATAGCACCAGCAGGACAGGCAAAGTCGTGGAACACGGCTATTCCACCCGGCTTGAGTATGCGCCAGCATTCACTTACTGTAAGTTCGGTATTGACGTACTTGGCTAGATACGATGAAACTACAGCGTCAAACGTGCCATCCTTAAACGGCAGCAATTCTGCAGTCCCTTGGCATACGCGACCTGTTCGCGAACGCGCTAGGTATTCAGACGAAAGGTCAAGGCCTGTTACAGACATACCTTTATCTCTGATCATGGATGAGAGTATCCCTGTCCCGGACGCAAGGTCAAGTACGTTTTCATGCTTGTCAATCAGATTCACCATCCTGTGTTTCCACGCTCTGTCGCGGCCAAAGGTAGCGACCAGTGAGACCATGTCATAACTGGGCGCTGTGCCTGACGTAAAGAACCTCAGTGCGCTTGCGTGGCCTTCGTGGACAAGCAACGTCCTACCTACGCGCAGGTTACTTTTAAGAGCCGCAGCGACAACGACAAGTAATTAACGCCGTTTCTGCCACTTTATACAAATGTACTTCGTAAACTGGCAGCGTCAGGTATCAGTTGAAGAGCGCGGAGGACAGAGGGTCGTAGTGAAGCGCAGCAAGCCCACTACTGCCTTTCATGAATATGTTCTGCTTTCAACCTATACTATGATCTCCTTCCTGCTCTGGCACCCTTCTGCGCCGCCTAGCGCCGGCAACATTGCAAGAAGTGAAGGTCATGAAATGAGAGACGCTCTTGGCCGGCTTGGCATACCCACACCTCATCTTGTATCGATAACAGAATATGAACTAGTCGAAGAATATATTGAAGGTGGTGATCTTTACAGGGCTCTTGCCTCCGGCGCTTCTACCGTACTTGCATACGACGCCGGCGCACTTACTGGCCGACTTCATAGCACGGATTATGTATTCACAGACAATAAAGCGCAGAACTTTCTAGTACGCGGCAAATCTCTCCTGCGTACTGACCTTGGTTTTCTACAGAAGAATGGTTCTGTTTATGCAAAGAGCATGGATATAGGCTCGTTCCTTGCAAGCGTTATTGACCTGAAAGATTACTGTAAAATAGAACAGGCTTTCTATGAGGGATACTACTCTCAGGCTCACAGGAACTTTCCCTATCTGTCGATAATAATACGCAATATACTTTCTGCAGGCTTTGCATCAGATACAAGAATTGCGCTAAAGAATATGATAGTTAACACGGATGGGTTGATAGCGGTCTAGATGGGCGGAAGCTCTGTCTTTTTATCAAAGCCACCAGAGCCGAATTTGCAGTAAAAACACTGATCAGACTGCATGTATGTCAGTTTTTGTATAACGATAGCACCTAGCTTCAGCGCTACTCTTGTCATAAAGCGGTACTTGAATGGCATCGAGGGTATGACCTCGTTGAAGTAGACGTTGTAGTGATCCGGACAGAACTTTAAGGTTATCTGTGCTTTCTGGCGCTGTTCCGGAGGCATCTTCTTGTTTGCATCGCTCAGCGTCTGGGAAACCCTCATCTGCTCTCGTATGTACTCGTGCTTAGGGCATGGACAGTCCTTTCCCCCCGGATGCTTGTAGGCGGGGGTATTCTTCCAGTCAAAGTCTGGGTAGTTGCGCTCAAAATCGTCCATCGCGTCAATGGTGGTACGATCCCATGCAATATAAAGATGTATGAAACAAGGTTACATGTGCGTAAAATAACAAAAAATATATTTTCGGGTTCATTAAAACCCGTAAGTGACACGGTTCACCCGATAATGGTGATGGTGCAATCTCTACATTGAGCACAACAAATAACAACATTTCAGTATCGAATTCAGAGGACCCAAACCTGAAGACCTTGCTAGAGTTCAAAAAAGGTGTCCAGGAAGAGCAGAAAGCCGGAGACAAGAAGATAGACGATATAAACAGCAAGCTTGAAGCAGTCAAGAAGCAAATAGACGAGGAAAGGATGCAACTTGATGAGCTGCGCGCCAAGCTAAAGAAGGTGAACGAGGAAAAGGATGCAGATTATCCCAAGTTTGTCGAGATGCGCAGCAGTCTCATGGAGGCTAAGAACCAGATGAGGTCTCTAGATGACAAGGTGGGCTTGAGGTCTCGAAAGGAGAGAAACGAGATGTACGGCCTGCAGAAGGCACTTGAGCAGATAGAGCGCGACATCCAGACAAAGAAACTATCCAAGGACGAGGAAAGGAAGCTTGTGTCCCGCTCCAAAGAGATAGCAACAAAGCTGCATACGCTCAAGCTTGCCCAAAAGAGGGAGGGTAAATACCGCGAGATATCTTCGCAATATGATGAGCTGAAGAGTAAGGTAAACAAGATCTTCAAGCAAAAGGAAGAGCTGGGGAATAAGATAGGCAAGCTCAAGGCGAGCATCGAAGTACTTGTCAACACGCGTGAAAGTCTTTACGAAGAGCGCAGACAGGCCATTCATCAGGTAAGAGAGGCTGGTGCCAAGCTAGAGATGGTCGAGACACAACTCAACGCTATTGCATTCAAAAAGTCCCGTATGGCCCATGCCGAGGTCCGACATAAGAAGCAGAAGGAGATGGAGGAGCGTCGTATTGCAAGGCAGGAGGCAATGCAGGAACGCCAGAAACGTGACAAGGAATACCAGGAGCGCTGGAATGAGCTCAAAGAGGCTGCTATGAAAAAGATGTCATCCGGCGAGAAACTCACCTTTGATGAGATGAAGCTCATTTTTGGTGAGGCGGGCCAAGAGTAAACGTTTTTGTGGCCCGCAAGACAACGTTTCGCAGATGTCTGAAGAGAAGTTAGAATACACTGGCAAGGTCTACATTTACAGCAGCGGAATGCCTCAAGACCTTATTGAACTTTCAAAGGAGAAGCTGGTGGAAAGGGGCGTGAGTGTAAGCGACATAGTTGTTCTGCTGGACCCTGTTGGTGTGCCTGAAGGTAGTATAATGGCAACTATTTGGCCTCATTATCTGTCAGTTGCCAAAGTCAAGCGAGTGCGTGAAGGCTCAATCTATGCTCCGCAACTGTTCAATATACAGTTCTGAAGCAAAGCATAAATCGTGTTTCTGATCACTCCATAATGGGTGCTAACATTTTTCTGCAAGCGCGACAAGCATGGAGATTGCCCCGGCCAGTGGCCGGTCGGCGAGGCATGTGGTCCAGATCATGACTGTTCATTTGATATGAAGATGGTCAAGTGCGCATGCAAGTGCCACGAAATAGGGGAGTAAACGCCAGATCTATGGCAAAGTAACCTTTAATTGCTCTAGAAAAGCCAGATGGGCTGTCCGACATGGCAGATTTTTTCAGCTTCCTACTTCAACTCGGAGGCTTTGGTGAAGGTGAATTTGATACCTCGAACCCACTAATGTATGTCTACATTATCTCCCTTGCTACTATCCCTTTTTTCATGATGTATGGTCAGAGGATGCAGGGTAAGATCGTCCTAGGTGAAATTTCCAAGTCGCTTGTAAAGCTCAAGGGCATGCGAGACGGTGCTCGGCATGACACTATTGAATACGTCAAGGCTGCGCTGCCGCAGTCAATGGATCCTGCCGCAAGGATAGACAAGTTCTTGGAATATTTTGCGATAATGCCCGTCGATATAGATCCCGGGGGATTGGTGCGCAAAGTAGAGCATGTTGTGAGAACCAAGGATGAACGTATGCGCCAGGAGGTCAGGAAGATATGCCCAGGCATCAGTGACTATGAAGCTTCCAAGATAGAAAACATGCTCGAAGCAGTCTCGGCTCTGAACATGATCTACAAGGTTGTCCGGCACTTTTACCTAATGGGAAAGCGGACGACAAGTGTCTATGTTCTTGTGCAGTTGCAGATGGTGATGCCTATCCTACTTGAAGAGGCCGAGGCTCTGAAAAAGGCTGTAGGGGCATTTCAGAATGGTCAGCCGATAGGAGATGGAATAGGTCCTATGGTAGTCGGAAGAATGATGCTTGGCAAGGAGAAAAGAAGCGCAGCTAAAGAAACAGTATATGTGGAAGGCGAATATATGGGCAGAAAACTCTATCTTGTCAAGGCTGAGGGACCAGCAGGAACCGTGGGCAGGCCGGGTGAGGCCATACAGCGGCTCATAGAAGGTCTTGGCATAAAGATCGATGCCATGATAATGATAGATGCTGCGCTAAAGTTGGAAGGTGAACGTACCGGTGACGTGGCAGAGGGTGTCGGCGCGGCGATAGGTGGGATCGGGGTAGAAAAGTATCAAATCGAAGAAGTGGCAGCGCATTATGATATCCCTGTCTATGCAGTTATAGTCAAACAGTCCGTCATCGACGCGATAACGATCATGCGAAAAGAGATTGTAGACTCATTTGACAGAACCACAGAGGCTGTACACGCAGTCATAGAGGACAAGACAATGGAAGGTCAGTCTGTGATAATAATAGGCGTAGGCAACACCATGGGAGTAGCACAATGATATTCTGGAGGAAAAAGCCTGAATCAAAACCCACGATATACACTGAAGAAACATGCAACTCTTGCGGCGAGCAGACGCGCCGCCCATTCAAGGTGGGTGATAACGTTTACACGCAGGGAAAGGCATGCACTAGATGCAGCGCATCAACCATGATCACAGCAGTATACGGGGAATACCCTCAAGAAAAATCCTAGAGTGTTATTATCGTAGAGCTGCCCTCGATAGGGAGAAGAGTGTGTTCTGCCTGCACGACAATCTTCTCTCTGCCTTCCACAAGTATGGGGTACGCGTGGATATTCTTTTTCTTTATCAAGATGTCTATCAGTCGTCGAAGTTTTGACTCCTCATATACATCTGTGAGCCATCGCAGCGCGAATGGGAGTGACCTATGCCTGTTCCATATGGTGTTCAAAAGCTCGTCAGCATCCTTGTCCTTGCTGGGCTTTCTCGAAGTGATGCCAAAGATATTTTTCACCTTGCCCTCGTGCACAACTCCCGTGCCGTCTTTTGTGGTGGCAAAAGGTTCTATGGCATAAGCCTCGCCGTACTGAAGCGTGAACGATGAACCTATTGTCCAGATATTTGGTATGGACTTGCCTGCATGGATAGTGTACTGCTGGAGCGAGTGGCCACTCAGGTTCTGTATGGGGCGATATCCCATTCTTCCGATTATTCTTTCAATCGCCTTGCCTATGTCAGATGCCTTTGTTCCCGCCTTCGCCATACGCACCGCCTCTGCTAAAGCATCTTCTGTTGTCTTTACCATGTGGTCATATCTGGGATCATAGCATACTGTCACAGCGGTGTCTGCTATGTAGCCGTCAATGTGAACGCCAATGTCTATCTTTAACACATCGCCTTCTTTGACAAGTGTTTCGTCATTGGGTTCTGCTGTATAGTGGGCCGCTATCTCATTTAGGCTGGCATTTACAGGAAATGCTGGCTCGGCTCCCATACTCCTTATCTGGATTTCCGCAGTTTCACAAACTTCAAAAAGTGTTGAACCCACATGATATTTCTTGCGCGCGTCTTCTCGGACCTTTGACGCTATCTTGCCTGCCTTGAGATAGCTTTCAACATTCATTCGCTCACAAGTTATGAGGGTTGATATATAGAGCTTAGCTGTCGAAACCGTCTTCTCCGTATATCCTGACCAAAGTGGATAATTCGAGGGTTGTTATCGGCAGTTGGTCAGCTTGTTCCCAGAAGTCAAACTGGGGAGACATAAGATATCCTTTGACCTTGTTGTTGTGTGACAGTCCGAGAGCATGACCCATTTCGTGGACGGCCGAGTTACGGAAGGCATATGTGGGCAGGTCTATCTCTGTCGAGCCGTCGCCATGCAGTACCCTTGGCGAGAGATAGATATTTGCTTCATCGGGTAGATTGCCTGCATAGCGCACAGAAGTATAAGCCCCTTTTTGATCAGGGTAGGCTGGAAAGTCTAGGTACTTTTCATAGATGTAGATCTTGATATCGCATTCATCCATCATGTCTTCATTCGGAACATACTTGGCAGTCATGTTCCATCCTAGCTCATTGTCCGTATATTCTTTGAGGGCATTGCGCCAGTCCTGTATAGCAAGCTTGGCCCAAACATAGTATTTGTTGGACACGCCATCTTCTTTGAAGATACAGGCTTGCAGGTTCTCTCTGTCCCACTTGTATTCCGCGACAGGTACAGATAATTCATCGAAATCCGTCTGTTCCTCGTAATATGATGTTGCAAATGCAGGAGCATTCATTGGAAAAATGAAAAGCAAGGAAATAAATGATAACTTGAGCAATGGTATCCTTGACAACTTGCTGCTTTTATAAATTCTGGCAAACATGAAGACCTATCTGGTGAAAGCAAGTCGGGTCATAATCAGATATTGCCAAGGCTTGCTATGAACTCTACCTGCTCTAACACAAGGTAGTAGTTCTGCTTTCACAGGTACTACAAGACAGCAGGTGGATGTCATACGTAGACATTCTTCTCCATCCTTCATTTACAGAATGGATTGCAGTTATTCAAATTGCCTGTGGAACGTGGTAAAGTAACTAGCACCTATTGACCCTCGGAGCGATGCCACCTGTGATGAAGCAGGAACAAGCTCGTTTGCTTTGGTTGTGGGTAGTTGGAGCGCTAAGTGAAGCTCTTGTCGCCCTTATCAAGCGTGGCAATATTTATCGACTGCTCAACTGAAGAAATAAAGATTACTCCGTCTCCATGTTCACCGGTTCTCGACGACTCGACTACGGCTTGGACAACCTTCTCAAGCTGATCATCAGAAACGAGTATTTCAAACTTGATCTTGGGTAAAAGATCGTAGGCCACAGGCTGACCTCTCCATTGGAGATGAAGCTCGCGCTGCTTGCTCCACCCCGAAACATTGGAGATGGTCATGCCGCCTATGCCAAGCTGCCTTAGCTTTTCCTTCACAACCGGCATCTTTTCAGGCCGCACAATTGCCTCGAGCTTTTTCATCTTGAACCATAGGCTTGGACAATCTTAAATTCTTTGTTATTATCTGCTTGTGCAAGTTTTATGACAAACGGTTGGGCTGGCATGCTTTTTAAGCGCCTATCTTGAAAAAATAGCATTGACAAAGTTTGTACTTGATACGAGCATAATAATTGACGGCGAGATAACAAAAATGATCGATGCCGGCAAGGTTGAAGAAGGAAGCGAAATAATTATCCCTCTTGCTGTTCTGGATGAACTACAATCACAGGCATCAACTAACAAGGAACACGGATTCGTCGGACTAGAGGAGATAAAGAAGATGCGTGAGCAGTGCTCGACAAGAAATATCAAGCTCCGTTTTGTTGGCCAAAGGCCAGACATAGATGACATAAAGCTTGCCAAACATGGCAGAATAGATGCCATCATAAAGGATGTGGCCATGCAAGAATCGGCAACTCTTCTTACTGCCGACTATGTCCAGGCACTCGTCGCAGAGGCGCAGGGGATCAAGTCACAGCACATAAGGGCACCCACAAAGATGACTGACCTTGAATTTGAGAAATACTTTGATGAGGTGACAATGAGCGTCCATCTAAAGGAAAATGTTGTTCCCATGGCAAAAAGGGGGACGCCAGGGAATTTCCAACTGGTGCATATAGGTGACAACAAGAATACCTATGCCGAACTAACCAAGATAATCAAAGAACTCTCAGAGGCAAGCAGAATATCTGGAGCCGGTACCGTTGAAATAAGCAGGAGCGGCGCAACTGTCATCCAGTTTGGCAAATACAGAATTGCTATTACCCGACCACCATTTTCAGATGGCCTTGAAATAACCATAGTCCGGCCGACAGTCCGATTGGTGCTTGCCGATTATAACGTAAGCGAAAAACTGATGGAGCGGCTCGCTGGCAAAGCGGAGGGTATAATCATAGCAGGTCCTCCTGGTTCGGGCAAGAGCACGCTTGCTAGTAGTCTTGCCGAGTTTTACGCAGATAAGGGCAAGATAGTAAAGACGTTTGAATCGCCTCGTGACTTGCAGGTACCTGGAGAAGTCACGCAGTACGCACCGCTTGAGGGTAGCTTTGAAAAAGCAGTCGACATACTACTCCTTGTCAGGCCAGACTATACGATATATGACGAAGTACGTCGTTCTAAGGACTTTAATGTATTTGCAGATATGCGTCTTGCTGGCGTGGGGATGGTAGGTGTGATACATGCATCCAGCCCGCTTGATGCTGTCCAGCGCTTCATGGGAAAGGTGGAGCTTGGCATGATACCACACATACTTGATACCATCATATTTGTCAAAGATGGTGCAATAAACAAGGTCTACGAGTTGGCTCTCACAGTAAAAGTCCCATCAGGGATGACCGAGGCTGATCTCGCAAGGCCACTCGTGGAAGTCAAAGATTTCGATTCAGGCAATGTGGAATATGAGATCTATACCTATGGAGAAGAAAACGTCGTAGTGCCTATTTCAAAGGTAAAAGGTGGAGAAGCCGATTCCGGAATAAGAAAACTTGCCCAATCCAAAATAATGGATGTTGTCAGACGCTTTGATCCGAGGGCTGAGGTGAATATATTGTCAGACAGCCGTGTGCAGGTCAAGGTGAGTAAGGAGGCAGCACCAAAGATAATCGGCAGGGGGGGATCAACGATAAATGAACTTGAGGAAATGCTTGGAATCAAGATAGACATCGAGGCCAAGATTCCTACGCTTGGCAAGGAGATCTTGTTTGAAGTGAGCGAGTCGGGTTCGGCAATAACGCTTCTGGTAGATGAAGAAGTGATAGGAAAGACTATCGATCTCTACATCGAGGATGAATACGTACTTTCAAGCCAAGTAGGAAAGAAGGCTCGGGTCAAAGTAGACAAGCGCTCTGATGCTGGCAGACAGTTATTCAACGCCATAGTATCGGGGCAGGAAATACGGATGTTTTTGAACAGGCGTTAACGCACAAGGCGCTGGTTCTTGGCGAGCTTGATGAATTCTTCAAGCTTTTTCAGGGTTTCAGGGTGCAGGTGGTGTTCTATGCCTTCCGCGTCCCTGTTTGCAGTCTCTGGATCCACGCCTATCATTACCAAGAATTCTGCCAGTATACCGTGCCTTTCGTGCATACTTTTTGCGATAGTTGTCCCTGCTTCGGTGAGAGTTATTCCGCGGTATTTTTCATAGTTGACATGACCACTCTCGTTAAGTCTTTGCAGCATCTTTGTCACACTTGGCGAACTGACGCTCAAGTAGTTTGAGATGTCTACAGTGGTTGCGTAGCCCTTCAATTGAATAAGCTCATAGATGACTTCAAGATAGTCTTCCATGCGGGTTGTCCTCGAGGCCTTTTCTACCTTGTGCGCGTCGCGGATGGAATCAAGCCTACTCTCGTCCAGTTTTTTTCTAGCCAATGCGGCCCTGCATGGGAGACATGCTTGACAGCAATAAATATTAACATACTATTAACCATACACCCAATATTCATCAGTTGTGAGCGTTTTGAAATCGATTCACTGACTCTTGGGCGACTCTTTCTGAAGTATGGTTAACAAGCTCATAAAAAAGCCTATCCTCCAACATAGACTCATGACGGACTCCACTTCGGGGGACGAAGAATCGCGCAGTAATAATTCCACTTCAACCTCTACTGCATTTTCAACTGGCCTGTATCCAAGAGCCTGATTACATCATGCTTTTGCTCGTAGTTTCTCGACCGCACACTTGTTAGCCTTCATCGTATTGTAACGTCTGGTTATCGATGGCAATCAAGAAATACATCTAGACTCTGACGAAACAACAAATTGCCTTAAATTAATGGAGATGCCTAGGTGAATTCTTGAGAGGACTTCATCTTGAAAGATTGAAAGAGGCACCTGATGCTTGTATCTCTTGTGGCGGTAAACTTGCAGAAGTACCGAGCTCTGATGGTAGACTAACACACTATAGAAATTATTAGTGCCAAATATGTGAGGATGTGTGTTTCACCTCTCAGAGAACAGACACGCGGCTTCAAAGATATAGAAGCGCGCTATTTGAAATATTGGGAAATAGGTATACGTGTGATGCTCAGGAATGCTGGCATAAAAGAAGCTGCGGGGTTTCTGATACAAGAAGTTTGCTATTTGATCATGTTGGAAGAGGAGATGTTAGAATAAAGTACTCTGGCAAGCACATGTACACTGGGGTTTAAGTCGGCCATGGTGGCAAGACATAAAGCAAGTGCTGTGCCAAGCGTGACATGATGGATAGTAGCAGGAAACACTTCCAAAGACACCGCGAGTCTCGCATGACTGAAAACGTGCTTGTACTTCAGGGCGGCGGGTCGCTTGGCGCTTTTAGTTGCGGAGTATTCAAAACTCTTTCCAGCAACGGAATAACGTTTGACACCATAGGCGGCACGTCTATAGGTGCTGTGAATGCGGCGATAATTTGTGGGAGCAAAAATGATGACCCTGCAAAAGATATGGAAGATTTCTGGACAGAAATTGGCGAGAATAGCTACCAGATAATCCCAGATATCTTCATTCCCCGCTACGACTACAGTAAGCATAAAATCGAGATGGACTGGACACACTCCTCGGTCCTGAATGCCATCATGTTTGGTGTGCCGGGCTTTTTTGTGCCACGCTGGAACCAGATGTGGTTACAAAATATGCTGGACGGCATAATGGCTCCGACAGACTGGACACACTATTATGATCATGCTCCTCTTGCCCGTACGCTTGAAAAGTATGTAGACTATAGCAAACTTGCAAGACAAAAAGAGTCATCAGCAGGAAATGGCAAAAGCCCGCGCCTTGTTATAACTGCCGTCGACGTAATAACTGCAGGGGCCTTGATATTTGATAGTGCAAAAATGGACATACAACCCAAACATATCTTAGCCAGCAGCGCCTACTCTGCTTACGGCTTTCCTTGGATAGAGGTCGACACAAATGTGTATGCCTGGGATGGAAGCCTGTTGAGCAACACGCCGCTCAAGGAGATAATCGAGGCTTCTCCAAGAAACGACAAGAATGTCTACATCGTAGAGAACTACCCTAGGAAGATAGATCGTCTTCCTAGAAACAGGTCAGAAGTTATGGACAGGACCAAAGATATCACGTTTAGCGACAAGACCATATACGACCTTCGAGCCTGGAAACACATATCCAGACAGACTGAGCTGATAGAGAAACTGTATGAGCTATTTGAAACAAACATTGACAAGAAATCGTTAGATCCTTTGGATGTGGCCGAGATAAGGAAGGAGTATGACGCCCTTGTTGGACAGTATGGTGCAGAGATACTTGCCATCAACCGGATATCAAGGAACCGGATGGAGTCTCCCCATGTCCTAAAGAACGCTGACTTTTCTCTGGGGACGATCCGAGACCTGATACGACAGGGCGAAGAAAAGACCGTCGAACACCTAAAGGGAAAAGACGAAGGCGACTTGGCAGAGCTCATAAGGCTGCTGTAACGCGTGTCCGTGGCAGAAAGGGTATCGCGCTATTTGGAAGGAGGGCGGGGTCAGTAACATAATAATAATAATAATTTTACCTGTCCTCCCATAGGTCTGACTGTAAGTGGGAGGTAGACAGAGCAGATCCATCTTAAATCCTTTGGAGGTAAATGTTTACTCCGACATGACAAAACGCGTTGTCATTCTCGGGGCGGGTTATGGGGGCGCATTTCTTGCCACAAACCTTGCAGGTTCTGGTATGGAGGTAACCCTGGTGGACAAGAAGCCTTACCACGAGCTAATACAAGAGCTCCATTTAGTGGCCGCAGGCTTTAGAAAGCCCGAAGAAACAAGAATCCCAATTTCAAGTCTTGTTTCTGGCACAGGAGTCAGATTTGTGCACGGCATGGTCAAAGGAATACACCTCCATGAAAACAAAGTCCTCCTACTTGACTCAGATAGCATATCATATGATGTGCTGGTGATAGCGCTTGGCGCCTCGACAGAATACTTTGATGTACCTGGGGCTGAAAAGTACACACAGCCGCTAAGATCTATGTGTGATGCAAAAAAGATTCAAGAGCACATTATGACTCTTGTAAGTTCTGACAAGCAGGGGGAAATATCTATCGTCGGCGGCGGTGCCACAGGCGTGAGCATAGCCGGCGCCTTGTCAGACCTTGTCGCGTCTGAAGCCTCTGGAATGGTATCGATAAAAGTAATAGAGGCCACCAATTCGCTTCTCCCCGGGTTGGATTCGAAGGTGCTGTCCAAAAGAGCAATGGAAATCCTTCAAAAAAAGGGAGTCAATGTCTTTCTCGGTGCCCGAGTAACGGAATGCCTTCCAGGGACCATCAGGCTGCAGAGTGGAAAAAATATCAACACATCAATGACCATCTGGACTGCAGGCATCAGGGCGTACGAGCTGGATACCATTCCTACAGTAACAAAAATAAAAAATGGCAGGATCCTTGTAAACGAATTCTGCCAGCTTGA
>CAZPIL010000017.1:0-12277 GCA_964586705.1 uncultured Nitrososphaera sp.
TATTCCTGCCGCTTGGAAAGTTTCCAGAGCCCTTTATCTCGGGGGCAAAGCTCACCTCCATTTTTACGCCCTCGATTGGATGAACCGATTTTACATTGATGTTAGTTACCTTGCCTGTCACTTCAAAGAGTTTGTCTCCAAGAGCCATGTTGACATGTACACGCTAACTGGTGTTAAGTTTGCTGTATCACTATTGCATAGAAATTCTATATGCCCGGCTGCAGACCCGCGCTGTCCTTCTTTCCGAACAGGATGAGTATGCCTTTAAAGTGCTCAAGATAGATTCTACCTTTTACAGTAGTTCTGTACAATTCTGACTTTTCAAGCATACCATGCTCGATTAGAAACCCCAAGTAGGTGTTGAGAGGATCACTGCTGATGTTGGCCCTATACATTATGTGGGTCTTTTTGGTGCCTTCCAAACAGACCTCCAGTATGCTTGCCAGCATCTCTATCATTCCTCTGTTTCTCCGCTGAGAATGTCCAGAAAACGCTACCCCCGTATGTTGTAACTGTAACATGGAACTATTTCTATGGGTCATTTGCTTTTAAAGCTAGCTGCGATTACCACGCCGGGCAACTTGGCCTGTAGCGCTATTGTATCGTCTACCAGCCCCGTTTGTCGCCTTCCAGCAGGCCCGAGCCGCCGTGAATCCTGTCTATGTGCTTTGACAGGTCGTCTTTGGATTCAAACGTAGACTGGCAATAGGGACACGATACCTTTTCTTCTGGCATGAATGAAATCTACAGGAATGACTACTTATGCATTAGGGATACCGTGTTCTGTAGCCTATCTGCCATATCTCCGAACTCTGCGCTGATACGTCCTGATTGCACGCATCAAGTCAATCTTGCGGAACTCCGGCCAGAAAACGTCCATAAACATCAGCTCGCTGTATGCGCTCTGCCAGATAAGGAAGCCACTCAAGCGCTTTTCACCTGACGTCCTTAGTATGAGATCTGGCGATGACTGGGGCAAATGCGACGTATACAAACACGACTCGATGGTCTTCTCATTGATGTCGTCGATCTCTATCTCGCCCTTCTTTGCCATGTCTGCTATTTTCTTCACCGCATTCAAAAGCTCCCTCTGTCCGCCGTATGCGATTGCGATGTTCAGAAACATCTTGTCGTATTCTGCTGTAGACTCCTCCAGCTTTGTCAGGATCTCTTGTATGCTTCGCGGCAGCTTGTGCCTGTCTCCTATCGCCTTTATCCTCATCTGGCGGCGGTGCACTCGCTCGTCGGTATACAGCCTGCTCAGCTTTACCTCCAGCAGACGGTAAATGTTGTGGAGCTCTTCGTCATGCCTGTCGAGGTTCTCAGTAGAGAGTATGTAGAGTGTAGTTATTTTTACTCCAATGTCATGTATCCAGTTAAGCAGGTCTTCTGCCCTGTCAGCACCGTACTGGTGGCCCCGCTCGCTGTCCAAGAAGTGGTACCGCGCCCACCTTCTGTTGCCGTCAAGTATGATGGCGATGTGATTTGGCAGAGGATATCTCAGGATCTCTGACTCTAAGCGGCGCTCATAATAGGAGTAGATCTTGCTTGTATGAAGCAGACCGTCCATTATGGCCTTGCTACTTCTGTCAAAGTCCTCGCTCAGACCCATATACGGAATTCTCTACTGGCATTTATTTTAAGTATTGCCGGATTTTCTGTCGCAGACATGTCACAAGTATTCGACAATCATATAGCCAATCTGCGGCAAGTAATAACATTGAGAAGACACCCTACTGTACTTGTGGCTGTCGATCCATCACGGCATGCAAAAAGAGCGCTCGAGACTGCTATATGGCTTGCCAAGTCCACAAATGCGCGGCTTCTCGCTGTGCATGTGGTCCCACCGCCGGAAGCGCCAGAGAACGTAGCGCCGGATACGCTTGAAAAGCTGGAGAAGGCCTACCTGAGCGCAGGAAGCAAGATACTGGCTGACCTTGCATTGGAGGCCCGCACAAAACACGACTTCAAAATAGATACGCTGATGGAGACAGGCGATGCGCGGGAAAAGATACTAACTACAGCCAAGCAAAATAAGGCGGACATCATAGTGATAGGGAGCCGTGGAATGAGCAAGGTAAAGGGAATATTGATTGGAAGCATGTCGCAGTCAATAGTGCAAAATTCCCGAGTGCCCGTTCTTGTTGTAAAATAGACGCACCGGGCCCGCCCCATGCACATATTGCGGACCAAGGCGTTTTTGTGGTCTTGGGTTTCTAGTCCGTTTTTCTGCTGCTATCAACAGCACGACCAAAAGTCCCGCCTCGCAAGCGGCGCGGTTGCAACTGGCCCGCTAATTCACCATTGTGCAGTCACAGGCCCGCGCAGCCCTTGTGCCAGTTCTTCTCTTCTCTTTTCTTTTTTTAATCCTCTGTTTTCTTCATATTTCTGCGTCTTTTTCCAGCCATTTCCTTCACTATTATCCTGCTGGCCCGAGGTTTGGGGGCTTTTGTTTCGTATCTGCAACTGGTAAAGCCAGCTAATCAAACACACAGTCAGCTTTTGGAAACATGCAGGGCCGTACAGCTTTTACCTGCTCTGAAATTGGTAGATCCCTGCCATATCCTGTCTTTTGTATCTGATGTCTTACGCTTCACGCCTCATGGAAACATGATCAATATTGCAATATAGGCAGAATATGCAGCCACGAGTCCAATGCCTTCTATCCTGCTTAGAGTGAATCTGGATCGTAAGAGGGGGATGAGAATCAGGCTAAAGGCTATCATAACCACATAGTCTGTAAATATCTCGGGGTTTACACTCATGCCTGTTATAACAGAAGAAATTCCGACTATGGCCAGAATGTTTGAAATATTGCTTCCCACAATATTGCCAACGCTTAGGTCAGCCTGCCGCTTCTTTGCCGCTATGACTGCCGTTGTAAGTTCAGGGAGCGATGTCCCTATGGCGATTACAGTCAGACCTATCACCCTTTCCGAGATTCCGGCGGCAGTCGCTACGATTACAGCATTGTCCACAGTGAAATTTGCGCCAAAATAAAGAAAGACTATGCCAATTGCTACCAAAAACACAGCCTTGGATGATTTTTCATAATCGCCTATTACTGCTGGCCGCTTTGCAGCCTTGACCTTGTCAGATTGTTTTTCCTGACTATCTGCAGTAGACTCTTCCTTCCTGGATACCTTGTAGCTGAAATATGTGAACGCGACTATTCCAGCAACCAAAAACGCTCCTTCCAACTGCGATATGATGTTGTCGTAGATGGAAAATAGGACAAGGACAAACGCAACTCCTATCATTATCGGAATCTCTCTTCTTATCGTGTTGGCGTGTACTGCGATAGGGAGGATGGCAGCAGACAATCCGAGAATGAGACCTATGTTGGTGATGTTGCTTCCTACGACGTTGCCAAGCGCTATGTCGGGCTGACCCTGCAGAGCCGCATCAATGCTGACTAGAAGCTCCGGGGATGATGTCCCAAAGGCTACTATTGTAAGGCCTATTACAAGCTGGCTAACGCGCATTCTTTTGGCAATGACAACCGATCCTCTGACAAGCCACTCTGAACCAAAATACAACATTCCGAGCCCTGCAAGTATCAGGAGCACATTTACAAGAACACTGTCAGCAATCATTGTTGGATTCTCTGAATGATTTCATGATGTTGTTGTTATGTAATCCTGCCATCAGCACTAGAATGTTAGAAAAACTTCCTCCACGGGTTCTCTTACGCCCATGGCCTTTACCGACTTTTCGAACTCTCTCTTTCCATCTGACACAAGTATCTGCAACCTGCCGCTACCTGTTCTCTTGACCATCCTGTGGAACTTTAGAAACTTCCTTGCATCCTTGGCGACTGTCTGCGCAGGATCGATGAACCTGACGGTGGGCATTAGCGCGTTGAGATATCTCTTTACAAACGGCAGATGCGTGCTTGACAGTGTCATTACGTCTATCCTGTCGCCCGCGTCGTAGCCTACGACTCTCGAGATAACGTCAAAGGTTCTGCGCTCATTCGTCAGGTGAACGCCTTCTTCTATGAGCTGCACTATGGGCGATGCGTTGAACTTTGTTACGAGGATATGCTGGGGCACTTCCTTCCTTACTTGGTTTTCAAGCTCTTTGCTGTTCACGGCTCCTGCAGTGGCCAATATCCCAATATGCTTTTTCTTGGTCATCCTTGCAGCCTCTCTAAGTGGCGGCCTGACGCCCATTATCGGGACATCTGTAACAGCCTTTTTTACTTCTTCAAGAACCTGTACTGTAGGAGTGTTTGACGCCAGCACCACCAGCTTTGGCTTGAACCTTCTGAGATACATTGTCGTGTTGAATATTATATCATAGAGCTCCCTGTGCGACTTTGACCCGTACGGGAAATGCGCCTTGTCTGCAAAATATAGCAGATCCTCTGCAGGGAGCTCGCGCTTAAGCTCCTTTATTATGGAAAGCGAGCCTATGCCAGAGTCAAATACTGCTATCGGGTTGTTCGTCAACTCTGATGCTACCTACAACATGTGGTATAAACCTAGCATTAGCACTTCAGCGCATCTCGAATTCTATGCAGCAGAGTGTCAATTTCATACGGCCTCTTCATCATGACTATGAGGATGGACTTTTTGCCAGCCGGCGTGTCAAATAGAACGATATCAGAATCGTCGTAGCGACTCATGTTGTAATGAAACCTGCCATGCATTTCTTCATGCATATCTGCAAGAGATAGTATCATTTGGCTCCGCACAACGAACTTGTCCATCTCCTTTGGACTGGGAGTCTTGACGCCCCTTTTTGCCTTCCATTGAACGATGCTGCCATCATTTACAAGGAAGACTGCCTGGACGTTGTCCAGCTCCTCTATCCTCTCACAGAGGCTATTTTTCCTGGCTGCGACCATCGAGATGCTATTCTTCGGCTGGAATGTGAAATAAGAATTTTCCCAGATTGTGAGCATACATGCAAGGTTTTCTGAGGCAAGAAAGCCGGGATTGTTTAAATATTAGGCTAGCCTAATTAGGTCTGCCTAATTTCCAGGAAGACTGGCATTGGCATCTACCAGCAAGTCTCAAATCACCCCCCGCCCGGCCTTGACCGGGCGGGTTCCTAACCCCTATAGCTCGTTTTTTCTGATTCTATCTACGAGGGTGCCCTGTCTGACGTCTCTTGGAGAGCTGAATTCGACGTTATCCACCTTTGCATAGTTTGCCATCACGTCGAATTTTTCCGGCCTAGTTAAATCATGCCAGCCAAACTTGATGAAAGTGCTCTTGCCCCATGTCTGCTTGAATTTGTGCAGGCTGTCCAAGCTTGAAAATGACCTGTACAGGACGTAGTTTATCTTACTGCTGTTCATTTCGAGCGGGAAAGCAATGAACTCGTACTTTGACTCGTGCTCTACGAAAACGACATGGAATGTCTGCCCTCCTTCTGCCACCCTTGTCCAGCCCCTTTCGGCATTATGGCGCGAGTCAAATATCGGGGCAATTACGCTCTGATTCTCGTCACCAAAGTATCCCATGCCTAGAAACTCGGAGAACCTTACCATTGGAGCAAATCTTTCCTGCAACGGCTGCAGGATCCGTTTTTTCTGTATATTACTGCTGCCTTGCCCTGTCACTGAACCAGACGTATACTGGTATCAGCGGATGTGTGTCAAGATCTTTTTCGCCTTTCTTGTTGTAGCAGACCATCACCATCCTGCCCTGTAAAGCATCCTTGATGCCCGCAGTAATCTCGTTTTCCTTCAGCGGACCGTAGAGGCCGAAGAAGTAGTCCTGTCTGTAAAATGCGATGTGCTGTGCAAAGCAATCTGACAGTACGACAGGGTCGCCGGCAAGCCTGTCGCCTGCCATCTTTTTCTCTACTGCAAGCTGCAGACCACGGTTTAAGAATTTGCTTCTGATGTATTCAGAATCGAGGCCGGTCCTGGAGCTGTTCCTGTATCTGTCGATGTCAACTGCCATCTGGTCTGCCGTGCGCTTGGCAAGACCCGCCGCTTCTTCTATGTCGCTGTCTTTCACTCCACCTGTTCTTCCATACAGGTACATCATACACATTGTTTCATCCTTTTCTATGAATGGAAAGTCATGTTTGCCGGCGACAAAGTCTGATATGCGCGCCGAGATGTCGTCCGGGAGCACCATTGCCATGTGCGAGTCAGATATGATCAATTCTGTCCTGCAAATTGGAATACCTAACATGTTTATAGTCCTACCCACATTGGAATTCTGTGTCGCAGATAGACAGCACGAAAAAGATCTACTTTATTGTGCACGGTAAGCGTGACCTGATCGATCCGGTCAAGGAGAAACTTGCTACTGCAGGCTTTAGCAAAGAGAACATGGTACCTGCAAGCCTTGACAAAGCAGGCGAAGCCGGCGAGTACGTCGCGATGCTGTGGCCCCCAATGGCTCCCAAGGGGATAACTGTGAGTGTTGTAACCGGTCCGGCACAGCCCGGCCAAAACCCAGGCATGGGCGCTTGGGGATCTGTAAATCTGAAGGAAGTACTCAAGCTCACCCTAGAGTGAGTGATGCCTGCCTACAAAATATCCATCAGTTACTGATGATGCGGCGAGAAAGCCCACGCTCTTTAGAAGTGGGATGAATCGCCGTTAAAACATTAAATAGCATGCTGCCTCAAGGCCTGCATCTGACGGCATTACAATAGCAGATAACATATCTCCTCTGTTTGCACTCACCATACAGATACAGGACAGTCTTGCCTTGACTGACAATGCATCAAAATCAACCAGCAAAAACATCGATGATGCTCTATCAATTGAAGATTCTGCCGGCTGGTCATTTCCAATATGCATCATGGAAACAATAGCAGTATCTGACACCATGCAAAAATCTGCCAACATTCACATTGTAGAAACAATTGGTATTTCTGATCATACTTTCAAGTCTGCCACATTCCAGCTTTCTGACACTGTCTCAGTCAACGACCACGTGTCCACACCCGTCCTCGTCAACATCCAAGATACACTGGTACTATCCGATGAGCTGGTAAAGACTCCTTCATTCCACATCTCTGACTCACTTTCCCTGTCTGACTCTATATTTTACCCGCCACGCTTGGCCAGCCAGATAAACGTCGTCGACGAGATAACCGTGAACCTCACAAAACATCTTTCAGATCTACTGACAATATCTGAACAAATAGAGCCTCCTGTTACAGGCAACTTGATAGCTATCAGTGAAACACTGTCAATAGGGGATCAGTTCGCTGATGTTTCGATGCACTGGACAAAAACCTTTGAAGAGTCCTTCGTATTGGGTGAATGTACACCCTTCTCTTGCACTCAATCAGTACAGCTTTGAAAACCTCAGCCTTGGTGCTGAATTTGTGCCTCCCCTGCTGTAGAAGACGCTGTGGCCGTGACAGACAGCATAACTGCGGCAATGGGGCTATCGCGTAACCCTGTGGAAACAATGGTAATTACTGATAGCAGCAACTTTGCTGCACGTCATGCAGTATCTGCAGGAGGGCTCTCTCCGCTTTATGTGCAAATAGTCTCTGACAAGAACCTGACAGGTCATGTGCCCGGTACTGTCGTTGCAGGAGAGTATTCCATGCCAAGCGGCAACGCTGAAGATCTGGTGGACCAGATCAATCCTCCCATAGCAGACATTAATGACATTGTCTCAGGCCCGAGCCTATCGGGCTTGTCAGTCGTGCTTCCGACGTACCATGTGAACCTGGCTCCTTCACCCGAGCTTCCCGGCGACAACACCTTGGTGACTGCAAGGGTATCAGAGATACCTGCAAATACTTCTGTGGTAATTCCAATAGACATCTCCGGCACACCACCTGCTGCCAACCATGGAGATATTTCGCGCATAACCCTTGAATACACACCGGCCGTCGATTCTTCAGACTTTGCTCTCCTAGTCCGCATCATAGATTCGCCTCCCACAGGCGCGCAGCAGCTGTCGGACCTGACACCCCTCTACCTTGACGTAAGGTGGGTCGGCACGTTCTCAGACGGGCAAAACCCCAACAACACGGAGTTCTTCACAAACACACCGACATTTACGTTCGCCCTTTCTGAATCATGGGCCGATCAGAAAAACGTCCAGAGGGATTCTAACGGAGTTCCCCTGATATCCTTGAACTTGCTTGACGACTCTGAAGGGACATGGCAGGAAATAGTGGCCATCGACAGACCTGACAACGCCGTCGACGGTGAATACAACTATGTGGCACATCTAGACCACTTTTCGACCTATGTTATCAGCGCACCCGAATCAGCTCTGCCGGGTTCTGGCGGCAGTGGTGGCAGTGGCGGATCAGGATCAGGTTCTGTCTCAAGCCAAGCAAACTTTGTCGTAAGGCTTGCAGATTCAATGCAGATATCTGAAAGTCAGGAAATATCGACAACCGGAACTGTGGAAGAAGAACCTGATGGAATGAAGTTTGAAGCATCTCTTATGGACAGCCTGGCTCTGCTGGACCGAACTATTGGATATTCTACTCTTAGAGTAGGCGAAAATACGACTGCCCTTGTGCGAGTCTCCCAGATAACATATGGAAGTATATTGCCTCCCGGAGCAAAAGCCATAATCGAGGCCAATCTCCAAAATGGCGGAACTACCACGCAAGAGTTCACACTAACCCTGCACTATAGTAGCGGTGATGGGGGTCAGGGAAGCACATTTGAAATTTCGCGTCTGGTAAGACTTGGACCCGGCGAAGCCCAAACAGAACTATTCGATGTGCCCTTTGGCGAACCTGGGTCATTTGACCTGGTTGCACAGGCAAGGACTGCTGCCGGAGAGGAACTTGCAGTAACCCATATCATGGTAACCGTGCCGTGGACAACAGTCTACTTTTACTTGATTATTGCAATTGCCGCGCCTGCCCTTGTGGTTTCAGCGGCTCTTGCGCTGTACCTTATGAAAAAGCATTCAAAACAAGAAGATTATAGTATGCACAGATTCTAGAAAAATGTAATATGAGCGCGCGTCTCATTACCGCAATACTTAGCTAAGCTTATGGTTTAGCAGATTATACACCCGAAATTAATAACGAAAACCTTCATGCGAAGCCATGACCGAGTTTGACAAAAACTGGAATAACCAGAGCAAGGTCAGCACAAGCGAAAAGCTGAAGGAGTCGCTCAGGCCGCAAGGTCCTCTGAAGCCAAGGATCGAGACCGCGGTTAACAAGCTTCACCTTCAGACATCAAAATTAGAGACAATGATAAGCAAGCTCAACGACAGAGACGCCGCGCTCTTCCGGCGCGTCGTAGAATCCACACAGAGGCACGATAGCGACGCGGCAAAGGCGCTCTCAAACGAACTTGCTCAGGTGCGCAAAATCTCAAGGACACTCAACCAAGCCAAAATGGCGATTGAACAGGTGCAGATGAGGCTTAGCACTGTACACGATCTCGGCGACGCGATGGTGGCTCTAGGTCCTGCCATGGCCCAGATAAAGGGACTCAGACCGGGACTTTCGCAGTTCCTGCCAGGCGCAGACGGCGAGATCAGCAACATGCAGAACATGCTCGGCGGCGTGCTCATGGAGTCGATGCAGGGAAGCAACCTGAACATAGAGATGAACACCGGCTCGGGAGCAGACATCGACCAGATAATGATGGAGGCGTCGGCCGTGGCAGAGCAGAAGGTGAACGACAGGTTCCCTTCGATCCCGTCGGGGAGCTACCGCCTCTCAGAAGAGCATCAACAGTAGGTGGAGTATGTGGCGTCAAGAACAGGCGTAATCGCAATATTTGCAGCAATAGGGTTTGCTGTAGGATTCTTGGCTTACCTCGCATCGCCTACGGTTGGACAGGCCCTACTGGTCCTGATTCCGTCACTGGCAGTCGATCCGAGTATCGTGTTTGCCATGATAACTGGGGCTGCAGGCGCACTGATAAGTACCGTGACCGTTACTGCATGGGCCAAAAGGGCCTAAACCCTTCTCTTTTCCTTTCGTTCTCTCTTTTACTTTTTGTTTTCTGCCCTTCTATATCCATGCGTAAATCCTGCATCGTACACCTTGGAGTACTCGTATCCTCTGGGGGCAATTACGTCACCTACGATGATGAGCGCGGTCTTGATTATCTTCTCCTTCTTTGTTTTCACGGCAATATCTCCAAGCGTGCCTTTGATTATCTTCTCGTCATCCCATGTAGCGCGATACACAACTGCCGCCGGCGTGTCCTCAGTATAGGCTCCTCCTTTGAGCAGTTCCTTTACTACATCATTTATCAGGTGAACGCTCAGGTAGAATGCCATGGTCGCGCCATGTTTAGCCAGCTCTGCAATGGACTCTCTTTCAGGAACAGGCGTTCGCAATTCTGCCCTGGTGATTATGAGCGTTTGGGTGACTCCCGGCAGCGTCAGTTCAAGCTTTAGGTCGGCTGCCGCGCCCAGGATTGCAGTTACGCCGGGCACAACCCTGCACTCTATTCCATCGGACTCTAGCTTGTCTATCTGCTCGCGGATGGTGCTAAATAGTGCAGGGTCGCCGTCGTGGAACCTGATCGCAAGCTTGCCCTCAAGCGCCGAATCGCGCAGTATCTGGTAGATCTTCTCGCGGTCAATGACCGCGGCATCATAAAGCTTGGCATCCTTTCTTGCATACTCGAGGTTCTTGGGATTGAAAAGCGAGCCTGAATATATGATGGTATCAGCCTGCTCAACCAGCCTTTTTGCCTTGAGCGTTATCAGCTCTGGGTCACCGGGACCGGAGCCGATGAAATAAACAGTCTTCTTACCTTCTGACATTTCTCTTTGCCACCATTATCGCAAAGTACTTTTCCGCCGGCCCTTTCTTACCGCGCTGCTCCACAAGAGTGCTCTGTTCAAGTATCTCACTTTCAGGTACCGAGATGTCTTGTGCTATGGAAATCGAGGCTTCGTCCGGAAATCCTGCCTGACCAAGCATTTCAATCACGCTGTCAAAGTATCTGCCATCTTTCAAGAATATCACAGTATCGCACGCGCTTGCAGCCTTTTTCACGCGTTCCATGTCGTAGCATGCAGGAACTATTGCAATAGTCTCGTCACCCTCTGCCAGACTTATTCTTGCCTTGTTTGCGATGGCAAACAGCGAAGTCACACCGGGCACTATCTCTATCTCGATATCGGAGTGGTCGCTTCTCAACTGGCGGTGAATGTATATCCATGTGCTGTAGAGCGCCGGGTCGCCTACTGTGAGGTAGACGACCTTTTTCCCTGCTCTGACCGCGCCTGCTATTTCCGCTGCGTTTCGTTTCCAGTAATCCTTGAGTGACTCTTTGTCCTTGACCATGGGGAATACCAGGCTCGTTGTTTTTGCAGACTTGTCGATGTACCTTTCGACGACTGAAAGCGCGATGCTGGGCTTGCCCTCTTTGGCAGTTGGTGCAAATATCACCTCGGCATTTTTTATCAGGTTGGCGGCTCTGACTGTCAGTAATTCCGGATCGCCGGGGCCGCAGCCGACGCAATATAGCTTCATGAGAACAGCTCTGGACCTGAGCAATTTATAGATTATAGCGAAGGGGAAAACAAATCCTTACGACTTTAGTCTTTGTTGTGATGAAATGGGCGAGCCTGCCTTAGAAGCTGGCACTTCTCCATGCTGAGTAGTTCGCCCCTATGGGAATACTTGTTCTCCAGTATAGCGGTCAATAATCTTGATGGCCTTGGTCGGGCACGTCTGGGCTGCCGCATAGATTGTGTCAAAATCCGCGCCAGTTTCTGATTCTACACGTGCCTTTGGGTTGAAGCGCTTGTTCCTCTCAACAACGAATACCTTGGGCGCGAGCGTCTCGCATGATCCAAAAGCCATGCAGAGTGACGGCTCGACAATGACATGAAATCTGCTCTTTGGTGTCTCGATAAACGTTGGCCCGTAGTAATAATCTGTGTCTTTTTTTGCTGTCTTTACTCGCTCGGTTCTGTGTTCCTGTTCTTCTTCTCCTTGTTGTACCTGCTCGCCCATATCATACCCTGGCTCGGCTTCCTGATCTAAATCCGCAAAACCTGTCCTGTCGTATTCGGAACGCTTGTGATCATCGGAAAGAATTTCGTAGGCCGCGTTTATTTTTTTAATCATGTCTTCGGCGTACACGGTAGCGTTTCTGTCTGGGTGATATTTTCTGGCAAGCCGCCTGTACGCCTTTCTTATATCATGGTGACTAGCCCTTTCAGATACGCCAAGCGTGGCGTAGTAGCCCTTGCTATCGGCCAATGCATTGGTGATGCCCGCTTTGAACTATTAGACTTTTTCCTAATCGTTGTGAACTACCATGCCCTAAAGGGCACTGGTTTCCCGGACAAGGTTTCCCTCGCTTCTCCGGTTATTGTTAGCTGCATATGTGTCG
>CAZPIL010000018.1:0-12266 GCA_964586705.1 uncultured Nitrososphaera sp.
AGCTCGCTAGTGGTTTCCAGGCCGCCTCACAAGAGTTTGGGGTGAGAATAATAGGTGGCGTCACTAACGAAGCAAGCGACCTTATCATTGACTGCAGCATGATCGGGCTTGCAGACAGGATACCTGCTAGGTCGGGTGCCCGGCCTGGTGATGCTGTAGTGATCTCGGGACTGTTCGGGTATCCTGCGTCAGGCCTTGCGATCCTGATGGGCGGAGCAAGGGCGTCAGGCCAGTTTCGCAAAAATGCAGTCGACTCGGTATTAGAACCCCGGCCGCGTCAGGATTTTGCAATTCTCGCCAAGTTTTTCTCCTCCTCTATAGATTCCAGCGATGGATTGGCAACTTCGTTGTACGAGATAGCGACACAAAGCAAAGTTGACATACACATGAGCTATGAAAATGTCAAAGCTGCCGGCATTGACGGGTTTGCCGAAAAAAACAATCTTGACCCGTGTGACCTCGTGTTTTTTGGGGGAGAGGAGTATGAAATAGTCGCAACAATACCAAAGGCACTCCTGGCAAAAGCCAGAACTACTGCAAAAAAATCTGGCCTTGTCCTGCATGAAGTTGGCTACGTGAAGAAAGGGACAGGAAAGGTCTACAGTGGAAAATCCCTTCTTGAAAACCGTGGCTACCTGCACCTTGGGTAATGTTTTACTAGCTGGGAGCCAAACAATCGCTGTGTTTGGCAAGGCACGATGCAAGATATGCGGTGACAATGTAAGGTTTGTACTAAAACACTTGAACGACAAGCACCCTGAGGTAATGGCCGGCAACAAGTCGAGAGAAAGGATGGACAAGATGGTCAAGAAATACTTTGAAGATACCTAGAGTCATGTGCAAGAAGAACCATACACATATCATTTATCTTTGAACCGCAGAAACTGTAACTAGGCGTTGAACAAGGTACTCTTGGCTTCATACTTTGCAATAGCAGGCGTTGTTGCAGGTATAGCAGTTACACTTATTCCTGCTCCAAGCACTGGCACTCCTGTCATACAGCTAGAATCATCGCTTCATGATGAGACTCTCCGCCTTGAACCTGTTGTCGAGGGGCTAGAATTTCCGACAAGCATGCGGTTTCTTGACGAGAATAACCTCCTTGTTTTGCAAAAAAATGATGGCGAGGTACGGCTTGTATCTGATGGTATTCTCTTGGAAAATCCAGTCTTTGAGGTGGATGTGGCAAACGAGGCAGAGAGGGGACTTCTCGGCATAGCCACTTGGAGGGGAAACTCTACGGATGTCTTCCTCTATTTCACCGAAAATATGGCCGGCGATCTGCGTAACAGGGTATACAAGTACGTTTATGATCCGCAAATGATGGTTCTGACAGATGCGAGGCTCGTCCTTGACTTGCCTGCCAAACCCGGCCCATTTCACAATGGTGGCAAGATAGACATCGGGCCTGACGGCCGCCTCTATGCAGTAATCGGGGACACAAATGACAGCTGGGGAATGCTGGACAACATGGAGGAAGGCAGGCCGCCCGAGGACAAGTCGGTAGTATTCAGAGTTGACAGGGAAACTGGTGAGGGAGTCTGGGACAACCCTTTCTACCATGATGACAACGAAAAGATGAAGCGGTATTTTGCATATGGGATACGCAACAGCTTTGGTATTGACTTTGATCCTGTTTCTGGCAGTCTTTGGGTAACAGAAAACGGAGAAGATGAATACGACGAGATAAACTTGGTCAGTCCTGGCTTCAACAGCGGCTGGCGCAAGCTGATGGGGCCAATGGAAAGAAGTATTGTAGCTGAAAGTGACCTTGTTTCCTTCGAGGGGGCACATTACCAAGATCCGGCATTCAGCTGGCGCGATTCTGTAGGTGTGACTGACATTGAATTCTTCAATTCTGGCAAGCTAGGCAAAAAATATGAAAATAACATTTTTGTCGGCGACATCAACAATGGCAACCTGTATTTCTTTGGGGTGAACGAGGAAAGGAATGGGCTTGTACTTGAAGGCAGTCTCTCGGACCTAGTTGCAGACAACAGCAGCGAGATGGCGGCAGTTACACTTGGCGTTATTCGTGGAGGGATATCTGACATAGAAACAGGGCCCGATGGAAATCTCTACGTGTTATCGTTCCTTGAGGGGAAAATCTACAAGATAACGCGCGACTGATACGTTTTTAACCCTCTAAAGAGACGATAGTGCCTACATGTCTGAAGTAGACGAGATCACCCAGACAAAGTGGGGCATAGCTCACATCTTTAGCAGTTATAATAATACCTTGGTCCATATCACCGATACAAGCGGTAGCGAGACAATATCCTTCAGCTCCGGCGGACGCCATGTTACGGCAGATAGATACGAGTCATCGCCATACGCGGCTATGAAATCTGCCGTGGCTGCAGCTGAAGTAGCCAAGGCAAAGGGCATCAATGCACTTCATATACGTGTGAGAGCAGTAGGTGGAGTTGGCCCTAGGATTCCTGGCCCCGGTGCACAGGCAGCCATCAGGGCACTTGCAAGGGCCGGTTTCAGAATAGGCAGAATAGACGATGTAACTCCTATACCACACGACACGACTAGAAAGCCTGGCGGAAGAAGGGGTAGAAGAGTCTAGAGCTGGCGCATTTCCTGCGCCGCCTTTATCTGCGCAGTGCAGCCTCTACTTTTCAATTCTGATGCAATCCATGAGATGAACCTGTCCTCAAACTTTTTACCCTTTGATCTATCTACCTCGTATGAATGGGCCGCGTAGATCTTTTCTACAAACTGACCTGATAAAAATAACTTGGCAAATGCCCAACCGGCTCGCTCAAGGGGTAAATCTAGCGCATACTGATCCTTTAGGCCGTACGAATCTTGCAAGTTCACCATGAGACCGTTTGCTATCTTGGAATCGTGATCAAAAGCAGTAGTTTGAAAGTCTAGTATGAATGTGCCTATGGGGTTATTACTCATTCTGCTTCAGCTTGTCCGAGAAAGAGACCAGCTTGCCGTCTTGCTCTATCCTGATCGAGGTGTCTATCCTTACTCTCAGACCCACTGACCTGAAAAGCGAGAGAAGCTCTCCGCCAGAGATCTTTTCTTTCAACTCACCTGACTTTATCAGCTCCGCCACCTTTGCGACAATGGCCTCTGTCTGCGCAGGATACTGGGCATATGCCGCATTCAACACTTCGTCACCCCTGTCGTACAGATATGCCATAACTGTTTCCTTCGCGGGCTTGTCCTTTTTCTCGGGCACGCCGCTCTTGGTTCTTTCCATCGCAGCAGCCTTTTCCTTCATTTCCCTAAGCTTGCGCGCCTTTATCATCTCTATGTCTGGGTCTTCGCTCATCCTTTTATCACTCCTATAGGCACTAGCCGTGCGACCTTTGTTGCAATACCGAGTTCATGCGAAACGTCTGCTACCGCGTCTACGTCCTTGTATGCCTCTGGCGTTTCTTCAACCACTCCTTCACGTGTAAGTGCCTTTACGTATACTCCTCTCGACTCGAGCACTCCTCTTACCCCCTCTGAAGTGTAGCTCCTCTTTGCTGCCGATCTGGACATAGTCCTGCCGGCGCCATGAGCAGTCGAGCCAAAGCTAAGATCCATCGAGTTCTTGCCCCCGAGCAATATCCAGCTGGCTGTACCCATAGAACCAGGGATTATCACCGGCTGTCCTATGTTACGGTACTTGCCCGGCACCTGTTCCATGCCTGCCGGGAACGCCCTGGTTGCTCCCTTGCGATGCACGACTACATTGCGTGTGCCTTCGCCATCAACATCATGCCGCTCGACCTTGGCGATGTTATGTGCCACGTCGTACACAAGACCCATGTCCAAGCTGCTACTGAAAACTTTCTCAAATGTCTTTCTTGTCCAGTGGGTTATCATCTGCCTGTTTGCCCACGCAAAGTTCAACGCTGAATACATCGCCTTTCGGTAGTTCTCCCCCTCTTTGGAGTTGTTTGGTACACATGCAAGCTCTCTATCTTGCAGACTTATGCCGTACCTGCGCAGCGCCGCTTCTGAAACGCGGAGGTAATCTGTGCAGATCTGATGGCCAAAGCCGCGCGAGCCGCAGTGTATCAGGACTGTAAGTTGCCCTTCACTTTCAATGCCCATTGCCTTTGCTGCGTGTTCGTCAAATATTCTATCTACTTTTTGAACCTCTAAAAAGTGGTTGCCCGAGCCAAGTGATCCCAGCTGTGGCGCACCACGCTTTCTTGCAGTGTCCGACACACTTGCCGGGTCAGCTCCCTTCATGGTGCCATTTTCCTCGCATACCTCTGCATCATGCTCAGTTCCGTAACCTCTCTCCACCGCCCACCTGACGCCTTCGACCAAGAGTTCGTCAAGTTCTGACTTTGTAAGCCTTATTGCCCCCTCGCTCCCCACGCCAGAAGGTATGGATCTGAACAGCTCGTTTACAAGTTCTTTCAACTTGGGCTTCAAGTCGTTTTCCGTCAAGTTCGTCTGCATGAGCCTGACGCCACAGTTGATATCGTAACCCACTCCGCCGGGGCTGATGACCCCTTCCTCGACATCAGTAGCAGCCACGCCACCGACTGGAAAGCCGTAGCCTTCGTGGCCATCCGGTAAGACGACTACGTGCTTTCTGACTCCTGGCAGCGTCGCGACGTTTGCGGCCTGATCTATGGTTCTGTCAGTTACCATCTTTGAGACAAGCAATTCATTAGCGTAAATAGTCACCGGTACCTTCATTCCACGCGAAGCGTCAGGATCTATCCTGAACTCTGTGGCACTTACCTTTTTGACCATGAGACCTGCTCTCGTCGAAAATACACTCAACTCTAGACAGAATCACTCCAGAGTCGTTATAAATCTTGGCCGCAGTGCAAGATTTATTTCCGCCACTGCCTGCTCTTCATTGTGCCAATACTGCCTATTGACTCTGGACGCTACGGTAGCAAGGAAATGCGTGACATTTTCGATGACCACAGGCGCTTGCAATACCAACTAGACTTTGAAGCCGCAGCGGCAAAGGCACAGGCAAAAATAGGCATGATCCCTCAGCAATCGGCGCATCATATAGCAACTGCCGCCAAGTCTGGTAAGATAACTCTAGCGCGCGTTACAGAACTTGAGCTGGCAAGTGAACACGATACCGCAGCGATGGTGGAGGCATTGAGTGAACAGGTGCCAAAGAGTGCCAAACCGTGGGTTCACTACGGGCTAACAAGCAACGACGTAGTTGACACTTCTGTGTCGATGCAAATGCGCGACGCGTTTGCGATCATCGAAGATAAAGTTGCGAACCTTGCCATGCTCCTTTCCCAAAAGGCTGCCCGGTACAGGAACCTTCCTGCAGTGGGCAGGACACATGGCCAGCATGCGAGCATCATAGCATTTGGACTAAAGTTTGCAGTGTGGGCTTCTGAAATGGCCCTGCATGTAGAGCGTATCAGGCAGGGCAGAGAACGATTCTTGGTGTGCAAGACCCGGGGCGTCGTTGGCACCGGTTCGCTTATGGGAAACAGGGCGCTTGAAGTCGAAAAACTGTCAGCATCATCACTCGGACTTTATCCTGTCGACGCGGCCACACAGGTCGTTCCAAGAGAACGTCACGCGGAGATGCAGTTTTTGATGGCCCTTATAGGTTCGACGCTTGACAAGATCGCAGTTGAAATACGAAACCTGCAGCGTACGGAGATAGCTGAAGTTGCAGAGCCCTTCCGTAAGGGGCAGATGGGATCAAGCGCCGTCCCGGTAAAGCGCAACCCGATAAAAAGTGAGCGCGTATCTTCGCTGCAAAAGATGTTGAAATCTCTGGTCTCAGTATCCTTGGACAACGTCTCGTTATGGCACGAGCGCGACCTGTCAAATTCTGCAAATGAGCGATTTACACTGCCAACGGCTGCCATACTCCTTGACGAAATGCTCAATGCGACGATAAAGGTTATGTCGGAGCTGAAAGTCGACGAAAAACGTGTGACTGCGAACCTAGACGTAACAAGGGGACAGATTTTTGCCGAATTCGTGCTCGAGGCGCTCGTTAAAAGGGGCGTACCAAGGTTTGAAGCATACAGGGATATCCAACGCGTTGCCTTTTCTGCACTTGAATCAAATGAGCACTTTTCAGACGCTGTTTCAAAAGACAAAAACATCTCTAAGCATCTAACAAGAAAAGATATAACGGCAATATTCGAGCCAGGGAACCACCTCGCCGCTTCTGAGAAAATAATAGATGGTGTGGCAAGGCTTGTCGAGGAAAAGTGCCGTCGGTGAGATTTGAGCTCACGACAGCTCCGTCTTCAGCGGAGTGCTCTCCCAGGCTGAGCTACGACGGCACCGAAGTTGACTGATTTTCGCATCATATATAATCGTTAGACAAAAAGAAGGGACCTGACCTGCCTATTCTCTATCTGATCTACTTGATGCAAATCATGGTGCATTTCTTTGGTCTATACTCGCTGGCGACTAGAGCGAGTCTGCATGCGCCGTAGTTGTAAGGTGCTCAAATTTTGCATGCTGCATTCCAAACTAGTATCAACGACCTTCCTGGCCCGCACATTACCGGGAGCAGGTAAAAGAAGCAAGCCCTGCAAATGTAGTGATAAAGTGTGCAACATCTTGTGATTCAGCTAATCGCGTTCCTGCTGAATCTGCGTTTGTGCATAACTCGGTAATAGTGTGTGGCCTATTCCTTTAGAGAAAATTGGAAAAAGTGCCGGAGGCGGGATTTGATCCCGCGACCTTACGATTATGAGTCGTACGCTCTAACCAAGCTGAGCTACCCCGGCACGCTCAGCAAGCGTACTGCAATGTCAAACTTTGCAGTAGATTATATATTCTATTCAAACGTCTGGCGCACATCACCTTCAAGCACACCTGCGCCTGTATGTAGCCTGTCGATGTGCTTGGAGAGTGCTTCCTTGGTCTCGTACGGCAGTTCGCAATATGGGCATACCACTTTTGCAGAGCTTGTATCTCTGATGTACGCTATCGCCTTTGGGTTTATGATGCAAGCCGGTGTTCCCGCAATTGCAGTCTCTGCGGTCGCTGCTGTGGACATGTGTATCTTTTCGAAAATATCATCTCTGTAAACCATGCCAAGCACCGCCGAATGTGAGCTTACTATGAGCTGTCTAACCACATGTTTATCCATTGTAACAAGCGTCTCTTGCACCGTCGTCTTGGGATCTACTGCAAGCACCGGACTTGTCATAATTTCGCGCAGGTGTACTTTGCCGGGATTTTTGCCCTGCGACATGACCTTGAAGAGTATGTCTGTCTTGCTCAGGATACCGACAACTTCTCCCTGATGCGAAACGAGCACACTTCTTACGCTCTTTTCTTGCATCTTTTGCAGCGCTTCATCGACAAACCTGTCACTTTCCAATATGGCTATGTTCATGTTGATGAAGTTCTCTATGGGACGTGAAAGGAGTGACGATATGTCCTGTCCTGAGCTCATAACCAATTCTTGCTCTCGCTTTATTTAAGCATGGCGTGGAAAATCTGTAAAAACCGTGATATTATCAGGGCTGTCTGCCCTCGAACCTGAGCTTTATCAGGTTCTGGCCGCCGGCCTTGCGAATCTCTACAAGTTCTTCGCGCTCCAACCGCTTTACTAGCCTCCACACGGTAGTCTTGGGCAACTGGAATTTTGTACGTACCTCGCTTTCAAATGCGGCGCCCTCGTTCTGAGCTAGGAATACAAGCACATCCCTGTCTTCTTGCCGCAGATGTGATCTCTCTTCTATTATTCTATGTACGATGCGTGCAAGCATATCCCGGTCGACCTGTGAATCCGGTATGATGGCCGGCTTGGTAGGCGCTTCCGTTGCCGCCGGCTTGCTCTTCGTATCCGGTACCGAAGGAGCCGGCTCAGGCCAGTGTACCGGCTCTGAGTCTTGCAGAACAATATCCTGATCTGCGAATGTGGCCTGTTGCTTTGGCGTCTGCCTTTTCTTCAAGACGTAAAACGCTCCGGCTGTGGCACCTGCAACAACTACACCGATGCCATAAGGCCAGACGTTCTGCTGCACCTCTCCTATTGCCCTGACTGCGTCCTCTGCAGAATCAGCCGCTCTTGCGTAGTCTCCTGCTTCAAACTGCTGGCTTGACTGGTCAAATAGCGCATTGGCGCCGGCAACATCGCGGTTTTGCCCCTCTGCCTCTACTATCCTCGTCCTGGCTTCAGTCCTAGCCTCTATGGCAGCTTGAAAATCTGCGGCGGTAGTTTCTACCCTGTCTACTGTCCGTATAGCCAAGTCTTGGGCGTCTATAAACTGCCCTGCTTCCTTGGCAGCGGTTGCTTCTGCAATGAGCTCCTGCGCGCCTGTGAGAATTATGCCCGGATTGTCGTTCTTTGCCTGGTTGATCTCGCTGCTGGCAAACCTTATGGCATTGTCTGCAGCAGTTTCGCTATCCACAAACCCGACTATGTACGTGACACTATGGTTTCCAGCTGGAAACGTTAGGAGTGTCTGGCTTCCTATTGAAGTAAAGTCTGGTACGGCCCCACCAAACTCGATGGGTGTGCTGTCAGGCGGCATCTTTATGGAAAAACTGACAGGGGAGTCGATGGCAAACGTCCATTCTCTTCCAACCTTGCTTATAAGATCCTGTGTGGAGTAACTAATTCTGATATCGCTGGCTCCTGCCGGGGCAATTACTATTTCGCCTGGCCTCTCTCCCGTTCTGGAGGTTATTATTGTGTCTTCAAAATCTGTGATAATAAGACTGGTTCTGGTGGCACCGAACAGGTTAACAGAGACTGCGTCTGCAAGCGGATTTTGCACTCTTATATCGTATTCTACCAGCGCGGTGCCATCTGAAAAGAGTACGATGAAAAGTGAGTCCGGCGCATAGTCCTGCTGCGCATATGCAGTCCTAGTCAACAAAAGTACCATGAGCAGTGAGGCCACAACCAATATCCTTGGAAGGACAAACTTTTTTTGATGTACCCAAGGATTCGAAGTAACCATCCAAAATTATCTGGATTAAAAAGCAAGAAGTAATGATATAAGTCTTGTGACATCATGGCATCATGGATAGAAACGCGCATAGTTCTTGTCGCGATAGTCTTCCACCCACTTGAACTTGCGCTGCAATGTCGCTGTATACACTTTTGTCCAGTCAAGCTCGACGTAGTTGAGCCATGCCTTCATTACGCGGGGGTCTATATAGTTGCGAAGAGATGTACCCAAGTTATAGTCCCGTGTCTCCTGCTGAAGCTTTAACTGCGTATTCATTTTGACAAGTCTCTCTTTTAGCCGCTTTTCCTGAAGCTCTGTCTTCCACTTTTTCTCAGCGATATCTTTTTCCAGATCTTCAATAGCCTTCTTCCTCTTGGCTATTGACTCCTCAAACTTTTCAGCTGCTTTTTTTGCCGCAGGATTCTTTGGATCGACTCCTTTTTTGTGGTTGCATTCTATAGCCGCCTTCAGGTTTGCAGATTTTGCAACATAAACCTTGTCCGGCTCAGGTGAGTCCTTGCTCACACTTATGGGTGGGTTGACGAGTGCGTGCTGTACAACCTTTGTGGCTATACACGTCCTGAAAACCTTGGCAGTCAGACCGGGCATTATGGTTTGGAAGAATGCATTTATCTTGCGTGAGTTGATGTCATCAAATATCGGCTCATCGGGTTTTTTGCCCTTCATGAACTTTTTCAAATTATTATGCAGTGCCTGTGTATCGTCACTTGTAATATCGAGGGTCTTTTGCCAAGGCACACTATCTTTTCCTAGGAAATTGAACTCTATCTGCTGCCTGCCATTGACCTGAGGGAACTTTATGTGCTCGACTCGGAGTGTGCTTGCACCAACAGTATCGGCCTCATCAGGATCCTTTTCATCACCTACCCTCATGGCAAGCTTGAAGATGAGATACGCGGCCGTCGCTGCTTTGTCGCCAGAGTTCTTCATTCTTTTGATTACCTCTTTCTCTACCTTGGGCAGCTGCTCGGCCAGCTTTTTCGCCTTGTCGTATTTTGCCTTATCGTTGTCTTGCCTAATTGTAGCCGAGTCATGGAGCCATACATACTTGCGCTTGTCAGTAAGCTTTTCTATCCACGTGGCAAGCCAAGTCGACGTCTGGTCGTGGACTATTTCTTTCCACTCTCCCTCTGGCACCGGTGCATCTTTGCCAAGGTTAAGTGTCACATCCTGAGGACTCACGCGAGGCTTCCACCTTCCTCTAAGCGGGTGCTGACCTCTACCCATGAATAGCCCTGGGGGCTCTACAAGCCAGTTGGCAATATCGACTTCCTGACCATCGATTATTGCCTTTCCATAAATCGATTTCAGACTCTCTCGTTCTGCCTTCTTGGCTTCTCGAATCTTTTTCTTTTCTTCCTTTGGAAGATTCCTGATTCTTTCCTTCTCTTGCTCTTTCATCAGCTTTTCCTCGTCTGCAAGGCTGAATGCCTGACGGAGATCAAAGTCCGAGATCTTCAAGTCCATCTTGCTAAACTTTTCCGGCAAAAGCGGCTTTAGATCGGATAGAAAGTTTGACTGAAAGACAGGGTCCTGAACGTAATGGGTATCCTTTTTCTTCGCCCACGCGTAGATGAGCTCTTCCTGATCCGCGTTTAGCGCAAGCTTTTCTCCCATGATGGAAATTATGATACCTCTTGGTTGGTACGCAGGTGGAAACGCGACGCCTCTGTGCTCAAGCGTATGCCATCTTACCTTGGCCTGCTTGGATGCCGCAGTTACTACTTCTTCCATGCAGTTTAGTGAATTGCGACTTGGACTATCTTTAAATGTTTACCTACACGAGGGCACGCTCGCCGGTAACCTCTTTGCCTATCTCGCTTGCCTCCCCTTCTACTATTCTATTCATGACCTCTATTGCCGCCAGCTTGTGCAAATATTCATTGTTGTTGCCGCACCTGTATGAGTAAGTACACCGGGGACAGCCGCTCTCGCTCTTGCACGGACACTCTGAGAGTATGCGCAGAGCTCTGCCGAATACTCTGTCTAGCCTTTCGTAAAGAGCCCTGCTTGCACCATTTCCACCCACGCTTGAATCGTAGACGAAAATGAGTCCTGAAGAGCCAAGCGATATGCCGCCTAGATCCTGCGACGCGCCGCCTGTCATCATTGCACTTCCTTCAATGATGACGTGTTCTGACGCGTGGAATCCTGACATCTGTACGTATTCCTCGTCGTCTGCCTTTGATGACTCTGTAAGTGGATGGGGCGCACGGAACACAAAACCCTTGGTTACAAACTCGTATTCAAATGGTTCCTCGAATAGTATCTTCCTGCCTTGCGCTACTTCTTGCCCTATCTCGATATTGGCGTATCCGAGGACCTTCTTGACTATCTTGAGCGAACAGTAAGCAACTTCAATGCCAAACGCCTTCTTGCGTTCGTGTACCTCTATAATAGAAGGCCACTCGTCTGTCAGCGCTTTTGTATAGTATGGATAGTCGTTCGGTAGCGGCTCAAGCTCTGCAAACGCCTGCCTTCCTTTTTCAAATTGGAGCTTCTTTACGCGGTAGCGCCTGCCTGCAAGAAAGTATACAGCGTCATTGTGTAGTTCTTCTAGTGCCTGCGGAAGAGAGCGGTTGCCTGCTATCTTTCCACCAATCTTGACGTCTACTCTGCTACCGATCCCGCGTATGCTGTATTCTTTCAGGAACTCTCTTGCCTTTCTTAGGTCTGCAGAAAACCTGTTATTGGTTGAGGTTAGCAGGCCTCTTGAGATGAGCTTTTGCAAGACTTCCCATAAAGGCTCTGAATCAACCATTGGAATGGCTCTGTCGCATGCCATCGCAAGAACCTGGTATTCCATTACAAACGGGTTTTTCGGATCTGTGTATGCATGCTCTTGGTCAGATAAATAGTCGTCAGGATGTGACTTGTAATATTGGCTTATTGGATCGTTGCCGAGTGCTAGAAACGCATATCCGTGCTGGCCGCGCCTTGCAGCACGGCCTATCCTCTGGGTAAGCCTGTTTATGGGGACTATATTCGATATAATGACGTCTACGTCACCGATATCTAGGCCGAGCTCCAGTGTAGGTGTTGCCGAGATTGTAGATAGCCTGCCGGATTTGAACAAGGCCTCTACCTCTGCCCGAGCTTTTGCAGTAAGGCCTGCCCTGTGTACGCGGATGCCTACTCCCTGCCTAGATGCATAAAAAGCCATAAGCTCTGCACCCAGATGGGAGCCGGAAAATACAATCGTCCTGTGCTTTGCCTTTGTCGCCTGCTTGACAAGGTCAAGTGCAAGCGACCTCCTGGATCTGAGCGACGGAAAGATTATCGCGAGATGTATTCTGCCTCTTCTGCCTCTGCCATTTATGACTTCAACCTTTCTATCAAACAAAAGTTGGCAGAACT
>CAZPIL010000019.1:0-11716 GCA_964586705.1 uncultured Nitrososphaera sp.
CTTTCTTTCAGGCAGCCTTTCCCCTCTACGGTAAACGGTGAGATGCATGTTTTGTACAAATGCAGAGGGCGGACAAACTAGGGACGGGGCTGCGAGTTATTCGATAGTATTCCAAATTCCTAAGCAAATACTTAAATTGGTTTCAGGAAACGATACAGTTCACGTTGTCGCAGGAATTAGTCATGCATGAGGATCGCAAGAACTCGCTCCTAGGGAGAAGGGAGGTAAAGGCAGTCTTCAGAGGCGCAGCTGGCAAGCTAAAAAAGACAGAGGCTGCAGAGCAGCTGGCGGGCCAGCTTGGAGTCGACAAGAAAAATATTATTCCAATTAACATGAAGTGCGAGACCGGCATGGTCGATGTGCATGCCACATTTTACATCTATGAAAGCGAGGAAGAAGCCAAGAAGCAGCTCCCGCGTTACAGACTTCTCCGCAGGATGTCCAAGGCAGATAGGAAGAAGCTGATGGATGAAGAAAAGGCGGCAAAACTAAAGGCCAAGCAGGCAGCAACGGCTGAAAAGGGAGGCAAGAAATAACATGGCAGACAAAAAGGCACCGGCAAAGGGCGAGGTCCAAGTATACAAGTTCTACAAGGTTGAAAATGACAAGGTTACCAGAAACAAGCGCGAATGCCTAAAGTGCGGCAAGGGTGTGTTCATGGGCGAGCACAAGGACAGATTCACCTGCGGCAAGTGCGGTTATACCGAGTTTGCCCGGAAAGAGCAGTCCAAGAAACCCAAAAAGTAGCTACGTCATTTCTTTTCTTATCGCCTGCGCCACCTGTGGAGAGAGTACAGGATAGAATGTCTGCACATAACGCCTCGATTGTGCGATTTTCCTTGTGATGGCGACATTGTCATAGCCTTGCAGAAATTCTCTCGTCACGCGGGCCGCTCCTTGCGCGTTGCCCGTCCCTTTTAATCCCCAGCAGAGGAACTGGACGACGTCCCATGCAGGGTCTCCTTTCTCGAATACGAATTGTTCCAGGTCTGTGAACCAGAGACGATTGTCTCTGGATATTATCACGTTCTTGGGTTTGATGTTGCCAAAGCACGCACCGGACTTGTGAACTTGGGCCATCTGCCGGCCGGCCTCGCGTATTGCAGGATTTTCCTGCCCCTTTAGCGCTGCTTTCATCATATCTGCAATGCTCTTTCCTTCGACATATCTTGTCACGAGCAACCTGCTGTCAAGTACAAGTGCCTCTATTACAGGCGTCTGAAGTCCAAGCCCACGTAGATGACGCAGCGCCTTGTATTCTGTACCTAGCCGGAGGAGGGGATCGGTCTTGAATTTTTTAAGGTAGGCAGTCCAGACTCCAAGTGCTGCCCACTTGACCCCCTTTGTCTTGGCCAGCTTTTTGACTGCAAGCCGCAGGCTGCCAAGCGTGTACAGCAACGTCCTACTGTTCCGGTTTCCAAGCCTGCGCACTGACACTGAATAGTTGCGGACGTCGTTTTTCCTTGCAACCTCATCAAGCCAATCTTGCTTGCGGCTTTCGACTATAATTAACCCCTCAGGGAGCTTCCAGTGCGCACATGCAGGGCACGACATGAAAAGCGGCAGTTCCACATCCTGTGTAAAGTGGCGCCGTATTTTCGAATGTGCCTCTTTTACCGCAAGGTGGTACATTTTGCGCCCTGCATACGAATGTATGAAATAGGAGCTGAATTCGTGCAACCTTTTGGCAAGCAGAAGCGACGGTTCCCCTCTTGTGATCCGCAGGCGGCTTTCAGACAGGCTTATCAGCGCATAGTCGTCGTCGCCGACTAGAAGGAGATCCGGATCCTGCTTTATGATATCGGCAATTGCGTCACGGTATCCCTGCATAGCAACATGAAGGTTGCTGCCCCGCGATGCATATGTCCTGTAGTAGCTGTAGGCGGCGTTTGGGTAGAGAGACATCCTGTGTCTTACCTTTGAGAAAACGATATACTCAAGTGGAAATGTAATGTCTGACGCAAGCAGACCTGTCGACCGGACTATGCCTTGTAACTCTTCGAGTATCACCCGGCGTTTGTAGACTCTTTCAACTTCTCTCAGGAACTGCGCGTTTTCCACAGGCTCATAGACATGCAATAGCCGGCCTGCAACAAATTCACCCAGATAGGCGCCTCTTGCATCGCGCTCTAGTGCCTGCCGGTCTACAATAAGAGCAGAGACCTCTACGCCGGCTCCTTCCATGTAGGTATACTTGACCTTGTACGGGTAATCTTCGAGTACAAGCAACAGATCGATATCGCTGTCAGGCCTTGCATAGCCGGCAATGTTTGAGCCATAGATGCAAGCTGCTGCTATCTTGCGCCCCTTCGCGGCCTTTATCATACAGGATTGGAGAACTTGCCTTTTCCTTTCAGATAGGCTAGACATATCCGGGCTGGCCCTTGCGCTTGCGCAGCTTCACGCTTTCGTATTGCGTTATCTTGTCCTTTACTACTTGTTCTACCTGCAGGCGGGCCATTGCCTCAGCAGGTATCTTGACGACGTTAGAATCTATTGGAACCTTTGTCATCGGAAAGCCCTTGTTCATCCACAGTTTTATTGCCTTGTCCTCAAGCTTCAGATCCCTAAAGCCCTCAGGGAAGCGGTTTGTTATGTGCCGAATAAGGGTTGGGTCGGACTTGAATACCGCGCGCTCCTCAAGCAATCTGCCAGCGTCGGCGTACTTGCCTTCAAAAAGCGTGCCGGACAACTCGTCTGACACGACGTTCATCTTGACTATCCTGCTAACAAGCTCAAGATAGTGCATGAATTCATGCGCCAAAATCGCGTGTACAGTCCCCTTTAACCCAAATGCGACCAAGGGTGCCGTCACTTGAACAACGACGCGAAGGAGGTTGTCCTCGCCGACAACAGGTATGGTTCGGGCAAAGAATATCCCAAACTGTGTAAATTCTACTGCAGAAGTTGATACAACCATTGAAGGTTCGACGTAGTAGTAAGGATATCCTAGACCAGAAGCCTGCTCGACGCGCCTTATACCCTCGGTAACAAGCGGAAACCTCTTTGCCACAAGGTCGTGCATCTTTTGCGAGATCTGACCAGCGGCTAGCGCATCGTGGACCTTGTAGAGCGGGTCAAAGCTCATCCTGCATCGAAATGAATGTGCCGGCAAAAAACGTTACTGAACATCGTCCTGTCAGGTCTTGGGTTGATAGTGGACAACCCTGTCAACCTAGGACTTGACAGAACTCTGAACTTCTACAGACAGGATGTCAAAGGTTACGCACTCGCACTTTGTGCCAAGGAGTGCCGATATGTTGGGATCCATGTATTCCTCGCCGCCGATAAACTGCTTTATTTGCAGCCCGCCGTCCGCTTTAATGGTAAGCACAAACTCTCCATTATTATCATTATTACCACTACCAACCTTTCTTGCCAGTGCAGAATAGATCTTTTTTGATGCAACCTTGGACCGGCTTTCGAACTTTACTTCGCTGCCTGCAAGTGACTTTAATTTGGCTATGTCATCATTTGTTACAGGCCGCGCGCAGGTGCACGATATTTTGGTCCTGACCACAAAGCGTGCCTGAGTATCAGGTACCTCGTCAAGGACATTTGTTATTGTGGCAGTTACTCCAGCCTCTGAAAAGCGCTTCTTCTTTGGATTTCTTGTATGAGGGTCAGATACCTTTGCATAAAACGCTCGCCCCTTTCCAAGCACCAGGCTGCGCTGGTCCTCGCTTCCGACCCATGAAAACCGGAGAGAATGTCCACCTGTTGCCTCGGCCAGGTGTTTGGTCAAGATGCCTTCAATGCTGCTGTTCCCGTAAAAACCCGTGTTGTCACACAAGTTGCAGCCCTTTCCCTGGCACATTGGGCAGCGCTCCTGCTTTTGGGGCAGACCCCGGATTCTCTTTGTATAGCGACCCACCAGCACAAGCGGCCTTGCGTGTGCTATAGCTTCGACGACACCACCCTTGTCAATTGCTACGTTCACAGTCACTTCAGGCCTTGAAAAATCGACACGCCTGCGAGACACCTTGGCGAGCCGCTGACCCAGTTCTCTAGTTAGCTGGCTCTTGACGCTCTCCTTTCCGCGTATTTTGAATCTAGCTCGAAGCGTGTCCTCCCGCTCGAAAAACTGTGTGGCAAGAGTCGTGCCGGCAAGGAACGTTGCAAACTCGTATTGTCGCATTGCATCAAGCGCTTTTTCTGCAATGTAGTCCAGATTATCAAAAAGGCCATGGCAGATGTAGCATTTTTTTTGAACGTGCTTTTTGCCCGCAAAGCCTGTCTGTCTTGACAGGCAGTATCCACAGAGCTCGTATTCCTTCAGCTGCACAAGGACGTTTTTGGGAGAGTCAACCAAGCCCGAACCTCCTCATGAGTCCCTGCATCTGACGTCCCTTTGACTGCTTCATCATGGTCTTAGAGTTGTTGTACTGCTGTATCATGTGCTTTATCTCACTTTCTGGCATTCCAGACCCGCGGGCTATGCGCTTGCGCCGGGACTCGTTGATGATGTCAGGACTCTTCTTTTCTTCATCAGTCATGGATTGTATTATAAAGCGCCATTTTTCCATCCTCTCTTGCATCGCATCTAGTTGGTCCTCCTTGACCATCCCGGAAAGACCGGGCATATTTTCGATGACATTGCGGAAGCCCATCTTGCCTACCTGCTCCATCTGGGCATAGAAATCCTCGATGGTCATTTTGCCTGAAAGGACTCTCTTGGCCTGATTTTCATCAGCCTGCATCTCTAGTCCCTTTGCCATCTCCAGAAGAGCCTTGATGTCACCCATGCCAAGGAGCCTGCCCACAAAGCGCGTGGGCGAAAACTGCTCAAGGTCATCAATGCGTTCGCCTGTGCCTATGAACATCACTTTGGCCCCAGTTGCGGCAGATGCTGCAAGCGCGCCGCCTCCTTTTGCGGTACCATCAAGTTTTGTTATTATGATACCTCCAACCGGCGCAGCCTTGTGGAAGGCTTCTGCCTGACCAAAGGCCTGCTGTCCTATCGTACCGTCTATTATCAGAAGAACAAGCTCGGGAGTGACGACCTTGTACATATCCTTCATTTCCTGCAACAAGCCGGCTTCTTCCTTGTGTCTGCCAGCGGTGTCTATTATCACAACGTCAAGGTCTTGCGGCTTGAAATGTTCAAGCCCGTGTTTTGCTATGCCTACCGCGTCTTTGCTGTCCTCTTCTCCGTACACCTCGGTGTTTATCTTGGCACAGTTCATTTTCAGCTGTGTAAGAGCCCCTGGACGCCATGTGTCGGCACCTATGACTCCTATTCGGTAGCCGTGTTTTGTAAGCCACCGCGCCAGTTTTGCAGTAACGGTGGTTTTTCCAGAGCCCTGTATGCCCAGCATTAGTACGACATTCTGCTTGCCGGGTTTGAAGAACTTCGTTGCGCCTGGATCATCATCGATGCTTTTCTTATCAATCGAGGTTATGATCTCTCCAGAATAGCCAAGCATCCTCGCAAGCTCTCCATACAGGATGGTGACTATGTGGTCTTTCTTTGACAGCCCCTTCGGCGGCTGCTCTTTCATGGCACGTTCTTTGAGATTCTTTGTTATTGTGAGCACAAGCCGCACGTTGACGTCTGACTGCAACAGCGCGCGCTGGACATCCTTGCATAGAGAGTCGATCAGCTCCTCGTTGATGTCAGATGCGCCGACGATCTTTTTCAGGGCGCTCCGGAGTCCGTCACGCAGGTTGTCAAACATCCTTGTTTACTAGCTCCGCTTCCAGTATTTCAAATATTCCCCGCTGTCCGTCCCAGTGCACACTTGCTTTTGTTACTTGGAATTTCTTTGAGAACAGAGGACAGTCAACCACAAGCGTCTCTGCTTCGCCGCCCTCAAATGCAAGGTTAAAGCCATACTTTTTCGAAAGTGTAACAAGCTGTGCAAGCGACTCGTGGTCTATTATTCTGCCAAGCCACTCTTTCCCCAGTCCCATGGCAGAAACGCCTACCACCATTACGGAGAAGCTTCTGTCGAGTAGCTCATGCATGTAATTTTCCGGATTTGCAGTCCATAACGGTGCGAAGGATTGCAGGTCGTGTTTCTTGCATATGGCTTCAAATGCCTGTCTTTGAAAGTTGCTTGCAATCCCCCCGTGTACAACGCCATCAATTTCATGCAGTGACATCGCATTTGATAATGCTTCATCGAGAGCTGCTGCCTCATCTTCTTTGCTTCTGCCCCGTGCAGGCACCCTGACAAGCGGCATGTGCATTGCCTGGGCAAGGTATTTTGTCATTTCACTGTTTGGGTAATGAAAAAGCAGGCTATCATCTGCCACAGGCAGGATTGAAATGAGGCACTCTATCCTGTGTCCGGCCTTTTTCGCGAAATAGATGGCATATGTGCTGTCCTTGCCGCCTGAGAAAAACGCCCCCAGCTTCACATCCTAGTGACGGACTGGGCAAATATCAACTGTCCGTAATTGTTTATATTTGAAGGGGTGCCATGCGCTCATGTTTGAGCACTCTGCTTGAAGCACGAGGACTCGTGAAATACTTTGCTACAAAGAGGAGTCTTAGGCAGATGTTCCAGAAGGACCGTCAGTTTGTCAAGGCAGTAGACGGTGTGAGCTTTTCCCTCGAGCGCGGCAAGGTGCTCGTGCTTGCAGGGGAGTCCGGCTCCGGCAAGACAACAGTGGCAAGGCTTGTGCTCCGGGCGTCTGATCCTGACGAAGGATCGATAATGTTTGATGGCGAGGATATCTCTCACCATACCGGAAGGCAACTGAAGAAGTTCCGCACATCGGTGCACATGGTTTACCAAGACCCATACTCTTCTCTGAACCCGCGTATGAAGATCCGCGACATTGTCATGGAACCTCTCACAATACACGACAGGGCAAGCTCGCGCCACGAAAAGGAAGATAAGGCGATAGAGGCATTAGAAGAAGTTGGGCTTCCTGCGAGCGAGGTAGCGGCCCGCCTTCCCCACATGCTCTCAGGCGGTCAAAGACAAAGGGTGGCTCTTGCGCGAGCCCTTGTCATTCGACCAGCACTGATAGTAGCTGATGAGCCAGTGTCTATGCTCGATGTCTCGGTCAGAGGAGAGATACTGGGTCTGATGCACGAACTGCGCAAAAAGTTTGGCATAGCATACATCTACATCACCCACGACCTTTCTACGGCGCGGTATCTCGGGGACGACCTAGCCATAATGAATGGTGGCAAGATAGTCGAGATGGGCCCCATAGATCGTTTGCTCTCGTCTCCCACACACCCTTACACTCAGGCGCTCATCTCGGCAATCCCGGATCCTGATAGAGGCAGAAGATGAAAACTTATTAGTAAACACCGTTTCCATGGTGTGGTGCTCAGAGGGACTGCGGCGGCGATTGCAGTGATGGCGGCGTTGCTTGTTTCCAGCCTTGCGACAGCTTTTGCGCAGCCCGTTAATGGCCCCTATGTTGATCAGGTGCGCTTTATTCATTACGATGACGAAAATGTGGCACTTGAACAGGTAAAGTCAGGCAACCTCGACGCATATTACTTCAAGATCCCCCTTGAATCTGCTGCTGATGCCAGCGATGATTCCAGGATAAAGATCTACGACAGGCTATCCGGGTCAAATTCGCTTTTGTTTAATCCGGCGCCTTACAGGGATGATGACAGGTTAAATCCATTTCAGATAAGAGAGGTCAGGTTTGCGATGAACTACCTTGTCGACCGCGACCTTGTTGTAAATGAGTTCCGCAAGGGGTACGGCAGCCCCCTCTTCGAGCCATTTGGCATCTACTCGCCGGAATACCTCAACATAATTGAGACTGCAGAGTCATTTGGGTTCCGGCACAGCCCGTCGCTTGCAGAGAACATGATATCGGATGCACTCACGGCGGCAGGCGCAACAAAAGAGAATGGTAGGTGGATGTATGCAGATAAACAGATAGAGATAAAGATCCTTAGCAGGCTTGACGACACGCCGCGCAGGCTCATAGGAGAGGATCTAGCGGCAAAACTTGAAAGCATTGGATTTCTAGTCCACAAAGACTATGGCGACCTGAGCAAGGCCAACACCATTGTTTATGGCACTGATCCACAGGATCATCAGTGGCATATATACACAGAGGGTTTTGGCGGTACGTCAGTTTTTGTGAAGTACAATCCCGTGATACCGGCCCAGATGTACGCGCCATGGTACGGCAGAATGCCGGGCTTCCAGAACCCGAGCTTCTGGCAGTACAGCAACAATACCCTTGACGAGGTAACCCAGCAGATACTGTTTGCAGACTTTACATCAGAGGAGGAGCGCAACGATCTTGTCAACAAGGCAGTCACCATGGGTATTCAAGAAGCTATCAGGGTGTTTATCAACCAAAATACAGACCCGCACGTAGCCAGGGCAGACCTCGAAGGTCTTGTCAATGATTTTGGCGCAGGCATCACAAGCAAGTATTCACTCATAAATGCAAGGCCGGCGCAGGGCAGCTTGCTTGATGTGGGCGTCAAGCAGATTCATCAGGGCGCATGGAATGGCGTCGCAGGACTGAACGACATATACAGCCGCGACATATACTTTTTGGTAGTAGACAGTGGAACATTCCGCCATCCTTACACTGGAGAAATAGTCCCTGTAAGGTCAGAGTGGGTCAACATAGAGACAGAAGGTCCCGATGGCAGGCTCGAAGTTTCAGATGAAGCCCTTGTATGGGATCCGGCCTCTCAGGAGTGGGTACACATGTCAGACGAATCCATAAGCGCAGTCACGTTTGACCTGATGTTCTCCAACTGGCACCACGGTCAGCCCATGACTGCCGCAGACGTGATTTATGGCCAGTATTTCATTTTTGAGTGGGGCACGAACCTTGGCCCCGGAGACGCGACTGTTGACCCCGAGTATACGTCGCTTGCAGGACCTGTGCTTGAGCGGATGAAAGGCATAAGATTCGTCGACGACAACACGGTCGAGTCGTATGCAGACTTTTGGCACTATGACCCAAACGAGATCGCCGACTTTACAGCCGTATGGGCTACCGAGCCATGGGAGATAACTGCGGCCACAGAGAGGCTCGTCGTGTCAGGCAAGGTAGCATATTCAAGAAGCGAGGCTACGGTCAAGAGCGTAGACTGGCTCGACATGATAGTGCCAGAGCATGCCATAATGATACGCGACGAGCTACAGAAGATGAAAAATGAAGGGTTCGTACCAGCACCGCTGCAAGGTACCGTGAGCGAGAGCGAGGCGATTTCGCGCTATGATGCAAGCATCATGTGGATAGACGACCATAACCACGCGGTCGTGAGCAATGGTCCATTCTACTTTGACAGCTACAACGTGGCAGGCAGGACTATAACGATACAGGCATTTCGCGACAACTCGTATCCTTTCGAGACAGGCCACTGGTCAGCATACGAAAGTCCGAGGCTAGCAAGGATAACGGGTGTGGACATTCCAAGTACTGCTACTATAGGCCAACCCCTAGAAGCGACGTTAAGCCTGCAGGTAGACAATCAACCCAGCAATGAGGCACAGGTTGACTACTTTATATCAGACAAGGATGGCAGGGTCGTGGTAAGGGGCCAGGCCGAGCCGACAGAGGAGATGGGCATATTTTTGATAAGCGTACCGGCATCAGAGACTTCAATGCTCTCGGTGGGGCCCAACCAGCTAAAGATATTTGCAAACAGTGACTTTGCGTTCAGCCCAGATATTTCTTCTAGCACCATACTTGCGGCATCTGAATCTTCAACATCCACGCAACAGCAGCAGGAGCCAGGCGACCAGCAAATGATCCAGCAGCAACAAGACGAGCAGCCATCAGGATGTCTGATCGCAACTGCAGCATTTGGTTCTGAATTGACGCCGCAGGTACAGTATCTGCGCGACTTCAGACAGAACTACATCCTGTCCACTGGCTCCGGCGCGGCTTTCATGAATGCATTCAACGCCGTCTACTATTCTTTCAGCCCGCAGGTCGCAGACTATGAGCGCGATCAGCCGTGGCTGCAGGCAACGGTAAAGGCAGCGATCTACCCGCTCTTTGCAATACTCGGCGTGGCCGAAAAGGCCCACTTTGCAGCAAGTGGCGGCGAAGCCGGTTCGGTCACGGCAGGCGCTGTTGCAAGCGCCCTCATCGGTGCAGTGTATCTGTGGCCAGCGGGCCTCGTACGCCCGGTGCAAAGGCGATCTTTACATGTAATCAAGATCGCGCTCACAGTGCTCGCAGGCGCGGCGGCTGCCATAGCCATCGGCATCATGACAGAAAGCAGCATGGTTCTGGTTGGCGGTACGTCATTGTTTGTCCTAGCAGCCGCTAGCGCCGCTGCGGTGGCTGCAGGAAGGCTGGCCGGAAGGGCAATGGAGCGCATTTCCCGCAATCAAAGATAATATTAGTATCCTCTACCTTTGGTGTAGCAAGTTGGCGGGGGGGTTCTACCGGTTTGTGCTAGTCCGCTCCATAAACACACTAGTTGTGCTCTTTGCCACGCTCGTTCTCACGATAGCACTTCTTGGTCCCACTATGGACAGAATCCTACTGGACGGAGTCAAGTTCTATGTTGTAGAGGAGATAAACCTTCGCGAGATAATGTTTGACAGCGCAGAGGATCGACAGCGCTTCATAGACGAGCGTGTGGAACAGCAGGTAAGGACGCTGGGCCTTGATGAGCCATGGTATTCACCCAAGCGCTTTTTCAATACAGTGCTAAAGGTCATGGTGCTGGATCTGGGCAGATCTAACTTTTTGACAAGTGAAAGCGGCTCCTCGGATGTCCGGGACATCATACTCGAAAAGGTTCCCAAGACGGTGCTTCTGTTTACCACGTCAACGCTTGTGATAACCGTCATCGGCCTGTACCTCGGAGCATACGTAGCAAACAGGGCAGGATCGGTATGGGACAGGCTCAACTCGGCATTTGCGGTATTCTCAGGCTCATTCCCTACCTGGTGGGTCGGCATGATCATGATCTTTGCATTCGCTTTTGCCTATCACATCTTTCCGGCACGAGCGACCCCGCTTACGCCGCCTGACGATCCTGCATATGTCCTCGACCTTCTCTATCACATGATCTTGCCCCTCATAACGATAGTTCTAGTCGGCTTTGGCGCCTGGGCGTACATAGTGCGCTACTTTGTTGTTGGGATTTTAGGGGAGGACTATATCGCGGCAAAAAGAGCCATAGGCATACCAGAAAAGAAAATAGTCTACTCTCACGCTCTCAAAAATGCCGCGCCGCCCATAGTGACGGTTGTAGCACTCAGCCTTGCAGGCTCGTTTGGCGGAGCGATCACAGTTGAAGCAGTCTTTGACTGGCCGGGCATGGGCCAGCTCTACTACCAGGCAATAGGCATGTTTGACATACCGGTGATCGTTGGCCTTACGTACGTTTCGACGGTCATTTTCGTCATCACCGTATTTCTGACAGACGTCATTTACGCATACTTTGACCCGAGGGTGAAGGTCTCCTGAGTGCTCCTGCAAGAGTCCTTTCGAGGTCCGATATCATCAGGGAGTTTCGCAGGTCAAAAAGCGGTTTAACCGGTGCAGCCATATTGCTTGGCCTGATACTCATGACAATCTACTCCATTGTCGCCATCCCGCTGGAATCATACAGTCAGTGGAACAACCCCAACTTTTGGATAGACCTGCCAAAGTCTGCCGCGCCTGCCTGGACAAACGTCGTGGGTCCAAAGGTGCCGGAGCACCTAGTCATGCGCTCTCCCAGTGCACAGGTGACGGAGTCGATCGACGGTGGTGTGAAGGTGGTGACTCACTCGTACACAGTTCGCTTTGACTATGACCA
>CAZPIL010000020.1:0-11535 GCA_964586705.1 uncultured Nitrososphaera sp.
TATCCGGTGGCCAGTACCCCGGCGCGCCACCCACAAGTGCGGAGCTGCAAAGGTTGATAATGGAAGAAGCGGCCCAGGTGGCAAGAGAAGTCGAGGAAAAAGTTCCAGAGCAGGTGGCTGTGGAGACCGTTCCAAAGATGGTTGAGGAAGAAGAACGCAATGTCGAGCCGGCATAGGTGCATTTTTTTTTCTTGCTTGGACAAGATAGATTTACACCCGGGTAATTCAAACGAAGCACCAATTTCAGCCTGAGCAGTAGTTTATGAGTCTCGCACCCCAGGAACTTGAAAATAGCGCTAGCAAGTACGCAGCCGAGGCGATCAGGCTTGACTCACAGGGTTCTCGCGGTATGGCCATCCAGTCGTACCAGAAGGCCATCGAGGCCTTAGTCAAGCTAGTCCAGATCTACCCGGATTACAAGCTAAACAAGGTCTACATGGAGAGGGCAAGCGCCTACCAGAACAGGATAAAGGCGCTCCAGATGTCCCATGGCCTCGACGACGAGAGGCCGGCTCCCATCGAGAGCAGACCCGAGCCGGTGAACGGCAACGGCAAGAGCCGCCCTCATCCTCACCCTCACTCTCCAAAGTCAGGAAATGTAGAGACACTCAAGGCAGACTTTGACGACCTAGTGATGAAGGAAAAACCCAAAGTAAGCTGGGATGAGGTCATAGGCCTTGAAGACGCAAAGAGGGCCATAAGAGAGTCCATAGTCTATCCCATGAAGAGGCCAGACCTGTTTCCTCTAGGATGGCCCCGGGGGATCTTGTTGTACGGGCCGCCGGGATGCGGTAAGACACTTTTGGCGGCTGCGGCAGCTGCTGAGATAGACGGCTACTTCATCAACGTCGATGCGGCATCGATGATGAGCAAGTGGCTTGGAGAGGCAGAGAAGAATATATCCAAGCTGTTCAGTATGGCCCGCAAGCTCAACGAGAGCGAAGGTGTACCTGTGCTGCTCTTCATAGATGAAATTGATTCATTGCTTGGGACGAGAAACAGCGAGGTTGGAGGCGAGGTCAGGGTAAAGAACCAGTTCCTTACAGAGATGGACGGTATAAACGGCAAGGCAAAAGAATCGCAGCTTTATGTCATTGGCGCTACCAACAAGCCTTGGAGCCTCGAGGCAGGCTTTCTGCGCAGATTCCAGAAGAGGATCTATGTCACGCTGCCTGACAATGCGTCACGTGACAACCTCTTCGTTCAATACACCCGCCCACTCAACACAGAAGGACACCTGAAGATAGAAGAGCTTGCCAAGGTCACAGAGGGGTATAGCGCAAGTGACATCAAAGACATCTGCCAATCAGTCCAGCTGCGCGTTGTCAACGAGCTATTTGAGAGTGGCAGGGCAATGGAGACCGGCGCAAACCCGCGTGCAATCGGCACGAATGACTTTAGAGAGATCTTGAAGATCCGCAAGCCTTCAGTCAGCGTAGACATGATACGTGCTTATATGCGCTGGAGCGACCAGTTCAAAGCGCTCTAGCTCTACTTTTCTTTCTTGTAGCGCTGCATCGCTTCGCTTATTTTCTTTTTCGCGGAATCCTTGTTCTCCCAGCCTGCGACCTTGACGTACTTGCCCTTTTCAAGCTCTTTATAGTGCTCGAAAAAGTGCTTTATCTGGTCTTTGATGTGTGTTGGGACGCTATCTATGTCGTTTACATTGGAAAACGACGGATCGACCTTGGAGACCGGAACTGCCACGACCTTGGCATCCTGGCCTTCCTCATCCTCTGTTATGAGTACACCCACAGGGTTTGATTTTATCACGGCCGCGGGCACGACGGGGTCATTGCCAAGAACCAGGACATCGACAGGATCGCCGTCCTTTTCCTCTGTCTGCGGCACAAATCCATAGTTGCAGGGGTAAAACATAGCAGTGAATAGCTTGCGGTCGACAAAGACCGCTCCTGACTCTTCATCAATCTCATATTTGATGTTGCTTCCCTTTGGGATCTCTATTACGACGTTGATTTCCTCCGGCGGATTCTTGCCGGCTTTGAGAATATCTACGAGCGCCAATTTGACAGGCTTAACGCCATCTGCTTTGGATATAATCCTATTGGAGTGCACCAGCCGGCGTTCCTTGGTCATCCGGCCTCGTATGGCTGAACACAGGCGACAGATTACACGGCCGGAGATCATTTAACAGATAGTGCATATCAAGAAGGACGATAAAGCTCGCCGAAATTTATAAACGGGTCGCAGTCCCGCCATCCCATAGATGGAATTTAACACGCATTTCGATGCCAAGGCGATCGAAAATGGGGTCCGCACTTATCTCGATAATATTGACCAGAGGGCCCTTTTGGAAAATGAGCTTGCTGGCAAAGAACTTGTGGGCTACATAGAAGGTCCGCCTACCATGAACGGGGAGCCGCATGCCGGCCACCTGCGCGGCAGGATAATCAAGGACCTGTGGTATAGGTTTAACACGCTACGCAAAAAGAAGGTGATCTTTCGCGCGGGCTGGGATACACAGGGTTTGCCTGTAGAGCTTGCGGCAGAAAAAAAGCTCGGGCTAACAGGTAGCAAGGCAGACAATGTCAACAAGGTCGGGATTGAGAAGATAGTTGAAACCTGCAAGAAACTCATCCATGAAAATAATGAGAAGTGGGTAGCCGTCGATCAATTACTCGGAATGTCCTTCAACTATGAAAAAGCGTACTGGACCTACAGGGACGACTACATAGAGCGCGAGTGGCAGTTTTTGAAAAAAGCGTGGGAGACGGGCATTCTGAAGGAGTGGTTCCGGGTAGTAGCTTACTGCCCGTCCTGCCAGACATCTCTTTCAAATGCAGAAGTGAATCAGGGCTACGAAACGGTAGAGGACCCATCATTCTATTACAAGGTAAAGATGACAGACGAGGATGCCTACCTCATAGTCTGGACCACCATGCCTTTTACCATAGTCACGGACGAAATGGTCGGTGTAAACCCCAGATCAGAATATGCATACGTGTGGGTCAATAAGGACAACAGGGCAGGAGGGGAACGCTGGCTGGTTGGCAAAGACCGCCTTGAAGAATTGATGAAAGAGCTGCGTGTGGAGGATTATAAAGTTGAAAGGGTTGTCAACGGCAGGGACCTTGACAATAAGCACTACATCCACCCATTGCTGCACATGATACCGGGGTTGGACGAGCTTGCAAGGGCCGGCTCCATTCACTTCATAGTTGCAGAGGATTTCGTTGACACAGCTACAGGAAGTGGGTTGGTACACCTGTCGCCGGCAAATGGCGAGGATGACTTTGAGATCGCAAGCAAGCGCAATGTGCCGATCTTCGTCCCGATAGACGACCGCGTGATGTTCACGGAAAAAGCCGGGGCGTTTGCAGGAATGTTCGTGCGCGAAGCAGACATGAAGGTGTTTGAAGCTATGAAAGCGGCCGGGGCGTCTGTAAGGATGGGCAAGGTGAAGCACCAGTATCCTACGTGTTGGCGCTCGCACCACAAGGTCGTATGGCTAGCCAGGAGGGAATACTTTTACATCGTTTCAAGTATGGGCGACAGGCCGCTTAACTCTGCACAGGAAGTAGATTACTTCTTTGAACAGCCAAAAAACAGGTTTATCGAAATCATCAAGGAACAACACCCGTGGTGCATATCCCGCGAGCGTGTCTGGGGGACACCCCTTCCGATATGGTCCTGTAGCAAGTGCGGGCATAAAGAACCCTTGTTCTCAAGAAGCGAAATAGCGAGCAGGGCTGCAGAGTTGCCGGATGGCGCCGACTTTGAATTGCACAGGCCGTGGATTGACAGAATAAAGATAAAGTGCGGCAAATGCGGCGCGGACATGCAGCGCGAGCAGTTCGTGTTGGACACCTGGCACAACTCAGGTGCGGCCCCGTACGCGTCACTCACTGACCAAGAATATTCAGATCTCGTTCCGGCCGCGTTCCTGACAGAGGGCATAGATCAGACAAGGGGCTGGGCCTACACGCTCCTGATCGAGGGTGTGATAATGGCCGGTAGGGCGCCCTTCAGATCGTTCCTGTTCCAAGGCCATGTGCTCGACGAAAAGGGCAACAAGATGAGCAAGAGCTTGGGAAACGTGATAGACGCGCGGAGCCTTCTTGCTGCAAGCCCCGTTGATCTTATCAGGCTGTACTTCATGTGGAAGTCCTCCCCCATAGAGGCGCTCAACTTCAGCCTTAACGAGATGAAGACACGCACCTACCAGATCCTCAGCACGCTACACAACCTACACGTTTACTTCAGACAGAACAGCGAGTTTGATAAATTCAATAAAGAAAAGCATACGCTGCAGTGGGTCATCGAAAACAACTTGCTTGCACCTACAGAAGTATGGCTCCTGTCAAAAATGCAAGGTTTGATAATAGAAGTTACTAATGCGTTTGAACGCTGTAGATTTCACGAGGGTGCAAAGGCGATAGACGAATTTGTTATCAACCATCTGAGCCAGACGTATATTCCGCTGACAAGGAACGTAATATGGGATGACAGCGCAGAGAACCTGGACAGGCGACTTGCGACTTATGCTGTCCTCGGCCACGTGTTGGAGAAGATAGACATCATGCTTCACCCGCTCTCGCCGTTCATCAGCGACTACCTCTACGTGACATGTTTTGGCAGAAAAAAGAGCGTGCTCCTCGAAACATGGCCTGAGCGCGACGAAAAGCTGGCAAATGCTGCAGTAGAAAGTGGATTTGATGTGATAAAAGAGGTGGTATCGCTGGCAAATGCGGCGCGCAATCTAGCAGGTTTGAAGAGACGCTGGCCCATAGGTGAGGCTGTGATATGCGGCGCGCCTGCAGAACTGAAGCCATTGGAGGTACGTGGCGCCTCAGATGCGCTGAAATCCCAGCTGAACGCTGAGAAATACACAATATTGCAGATAGATGGAGGCACGCAGCTTGAAAAGGCCGCGAGCCTTTTAGAGAAAAATATGCCGGTTCTAATTGATGTCTCGCTTGTGAGAAAAGGAGTCGCGCCCAGAGTGAAGGCAGATATCAATGCCGTGGTCAAGGCGTTTGAAAATATCGATAAGCAATCGCTTGTCACAGAACTAAAGTCGAAAGGCACATTTTCACTCACATATGACGGCAAGGCAGTCGAGCTGCTGCCTGCAGATGTAGACGTGAAGTACAGGGCGTCTAAAGGATACTCGCTTGCAGAGCGAGGCAACCTCACTGTTTTTATTTCAACTAAAAGAGATGGCAACCTTATAGCAAAGGGTCTGCTGCGCGACCTTGCGCGAAACCTGCAGCAGCTGCGCAAGGAGAGGCAGTACAACCCAACAGACATACTGAAGGCGGCATACATCGCAGGATTGGAGGAAGATGAGATATCGTCGCTTGAAACGATGAAAGGAGAGATGACCTACTTGGTGAGAGTCAAGGAATCAGTGCTATCAAAGGTGCCGGTTGAAAAGGTGAACTACAGTCCCGTGGAAATAGACGGCCGCAAGTTCCAGATCTCTGTCGAGTGAAAAGTCTTGGCATCATCTCCGGAATGTACTGAAGAATAGAAACACAAAGGGCAGAATTAGCTCGAGATTTGACATAACAAATTTTACAAAATGGTGCGAACTTTTGATGCCATAATGTAATATCTGCCGGAGGCAATGCGTTGCCATCGGGGGGCACAGAGCTTAACTTCTTAAGTACTGGGAAGTAAGGACTTTCGCCTAATTAGTCAACCTTTTTTGCCATATTGGCTTAATTACAAATTTTTACTGAACTATTTGCACTTGACCAACAAACAGGTGACCCTCGACAGTTGGGTGATTGGAAAGCTTCAGGAAAAGCTCAGGCGGGCATCAATACTTGCTACGCGCACAGGGACCCCTGTTGTGTTGTACAGGCACACCATAGAGGAGACCGAAGGCGCAGAAGAAGAGGAGATCGCCACGGTCAACGAGCAATATGTAGTAGTCCAAGTAATAACCCACGGCGGATACATACCACCCAATTTCCAGCAGCAGTTCGTCTTCACCTTTGAGCAGTTCCCGGACTACATCATGAACAGGAGCAAGGAGCTACTGTCAATTTGCCTTGATAGCCTCGATCAAGAGATCACAGACTGATCCTTAAAATACAGCGGCTTTTCTTATAGCGGGCATGGCAAAGTATGATGGCATAAAGGGTCAGGAGCTCTTGGACGTTGAAGAGACAAAGAACGAGATAACATTGATCTTTAAGGACAACAGATACCTGTTTGTCAAGCTGCAGAATGGCCAACTCGTCATAGACTCAGTTCCAGAATAGTCATTTGTTTTCGACATATTTTTCGTACATTGTTACGGCCCACTCCTGCACTTCAGACTGAACGGAACCGGGCCTCATCTGGCGCAGCTTGTCTATCGACGCTATTGCGCCCATCCCCCTCGCCTTTATCAAATAGGCAGCCAGAATCACACCCGTCCTGCCTTTGCCTGCTGCGCAGTGTACAAGGACAGGTCTTTTTGCAGAAATTTCCTTTTCTATGAATGAGATCGCGCGGTCAATGTCCTCTGGCGTGGGCGCTTCGAGGTCGTCGACTTGCAGGTGCAGGTAGCCCATTCCGTCATCTATCCATTCCTTTGGGAGTGGTTCTTCTCGAACAGAGATGATTGATTTTATGCCCTGCGAGGCCAGCCAATCGACTTCAGCTGCGGTCACCGGCTGGCCCGAGCCTGCCAACATATTTTCTACAACCCAGCTAAAGTTGGTAGGCTTTTCAGAAACCATACCATGCATCTTGCGGTACATGTCACCTATCTTTGTCAACTAGCTGTGAGATGCGGGTTTGGACTTTATAAGCGTGGCGAGCATGAGGCCTATACGTATTTAGACAAAGATCAAAGGAAGATTCTCTTCAAGGCATATTCAAATATCCAATGCATCAAGCAGAGCGGTCAGACCCGCCTGTGTCTGGTTATGCTTGTATGCTCTGAGTGCAGATATAGCTACATCCCGATCAATTTTACCAAAGACTCTGCCCAGCTTGGCTGCGATTGCGCCGGCTACAAAGAGCGACTGGCTGGCAGCAGAGACATTGGCCACCCTGCGTCCGGTGCTTGCAGTCTCAAAGTCGATTATTGTTGGAAACTTGCCTATGATCACATGCCTGTCAAGCCTACTCAGCTGTCCATGGTCAAGCCCGGCCAAGTCGAGCAGGCAGCATTGTTCAAGTATAGACCTCAGAGTTTGTCGGGGCTTCTTTTCTTTGTCTGCGCTTTCTGCCCACTCGGCGATGCTTGGACCTTCTGCAAATTCCATCAGCATAAAGTTTCGAGAGTAGTCATAAAGGCGTGGACCTACGCCGGCATCATTTGCTATCCTGTGCAGCCGGGCTTCGCGTTCCATGCTTTCCCTGTTGGCATCTACCCGGCGTATCTTTAGTGCACACAACTTTTTGCCGACTCTTGCCCTTACTACGAGTCCGACGCACCCCTTGCCCGTGATGTTCATACCAAAGACAACGGTGCTGCCGCCAAGAAGTATAGAGGAGACTCCGAGGTCGCGCAGCTCTGACAGGCGCTCTGCATAGTCGGTTTCTTCAAACCGGGGATATGTCAGTATCCGGGCAAGCTCTGGCGCACCCGTATCAAGTCCCGAAAATGAGGCTCTCTGTCGATGCAAGCTGGTCAACTGCCTGCTTCACTATGCCACTTGTTTTTCGGTTTCCAGTATAAACTTTGAGATTGCCTGTAACCATATCCCTTGCTACGCCGCTCCCATCTTTTTTCAATAACACGTTTAAAAGCCGGCCGGCATCGGTTTCCTTCCTTTTCACAATTGAAGAGACGCGCATATTCCTGTCAGCCCACATTGCAAGAGAACCTTTTGCCTTCATAACAAAGTTCTCCGCATCTTTTGCCCGGAATATTTCGGGCCCCTTTCTTGTTGTATACGGTGGAAGTGTGCGCGATTCGAGCAAGAAGGCAAAGACACCGCGGGTGTTCTCATCTGTCATGCAAGTTGACCTTATCACAGAGAAGCCTGCAATTTCTAGCTGTTTGACAAGTGCATTCTGGCTTTTCTTCATCTGGCCCCAAATTGTGTCAGGACTGCGCTGGCGGTGCGAAAATTCTGTAACAAGCACGTAAGGATGCAGCTTCTTGTTCACCCTCTTTTTCTGCTTTGAAAAGAATTTGGCGGATGGTTTTTTTAAAAATGCCCGCGCCACAAGCATGAACCTGCCGGCGCACTCTGGAGATATCGCAGTTCCAAGGTTGCGTCTTTGGTCCACAGGATCGATTATTACAAGAGGGCTGGAAAATCCCTTCACAACATCGCGATCATAGTCATTTATCGCGATTACCTGCCCCATCTCAAATTCTGCAGCGGCCGCTAGCACGTTTTCAAACGAGCCGTGCTTTGATACCAGAACTTCGCATACGTAGCCGGAAAACCCGCCGGTGGATATCTCCGCGCCATAAATCCCGGCGCTTTTCAGGAATTTCTTCAACAGCCGCACATGCGCACGCTTGTCGTCGGCATCAAATGCATTTATGACATATTCGGTGTGAAATGGCGATCTATCTGCGGCACTCTTCCACTTTCCCTTTTCAACATCGTAGCACGGCACTACATTGATCCTGACGCCTCTGACAGTTGCTTCGACATACGGGTGGTCAGAGTAGCGCATGTGTGCCCCGTGCTTTTTCATAGCAGACATGCCAATCTCTATTCCCAGCTTTTCAAACCTCTGTTCTTCTACCATCGGGCTGAACTTGACAAAAATGTCCACATCAGCCTCGCCTTTGAGCCAGGTCCCCTTGGCAAAAGAGCCACCATATACTACTCCTGTCACCTCCATCCCGGGTCCAGCCCTTGCTCTTGCCTCTACCAGTCCCTTGGCTTGTTCTGCTATTGCGGTTATCCTTTCGGTCTCTTTTGAAGTAGGGGTGCACGCTGCAAGCGCCTTTGCCAGCACATTGTTCATTGCTGTGGCCCCTTTGCTGCGTTCACAGTATAAACGTTCGAGTATGTCGGCCCGGAAGGAGCGAGATCGCTCTTTTTCAAGTGCACCTTGTCGACCACTTCGGTGCCAAAGGTCCTGCCGGCATATTTTCCCAGATCAACTTGGACATATCTGCCCCTTGCGCGGAATATTGTGAGATGTGGAGAGAACGGTTTGTCGGGCTTGAAGCCTATTTTTTCAAGACCTGCAACTACTTGACCTGCAAGCGCTTCAAGCTTTTTCCTGCCCGATTCGTCGATCCCGACCCAGACCACCCTGGCGCTGCCGGGTCTGGGAAAGGCACCCACGCCCGTATAGTTCAGCAAAAAAGGTTCAAAAGATATTGTAGACAGCACATCTTTGACCCAAGTCACCTGTTGTTCTGAAATCTCGCCCAAGAATATGATAGTGAAGTGGAAATTCTGCGTTTCGACAGGCTTGACCTCTCTGGAATGCCACGCGCCCATCATCTCCTGCTGCAACTTGCCTATCTCGCTGCTGGCAGCGTCAACTGCAATAAAGGCGCGCACACCTCAGTGTATAAAATGTTTATTTATAAATTCTAGCAGGCGAGAAGGAGACGTTATGACTTCAGCTCCAAAGTTGAGGTGAGATTTCAAGACACACCGGTTGCCAAATGGGTGGCCCCACGGCTAGTCCACATGTCCAGATACAGCGCATAGTAGGAAACCACCTGTGAAGCCGGGGCGAGGTGTCGATAAAGAGAGAGAAAGAATATGCCTGTTGCTAGCGCTCACCATAGCTGCCGAGCTTTTCACAGGACGACTGCAATAAATAACTCTGATACGGATTTTATGTCATGGGGGGTGCGGACAGCTTTGCAGTAGAGCAGGGCAAAGGTGAGCAAGCCGTAGCATGGATGAACGAATATGCAAAGAAAAACAAGCTGAAATTTGAGGCCAAGGTACAGGGCTACTCAATGCAGTCAGTCAAGTTCGGCGGATTTGAGCTGATATCATGGAAGGGCGATTGGTCTGCGGCAAGGAACGTGATAAAGAAGGTCAGTGGCAAGCTGCGCATAAAGACGATAGAATCGGGCTATCATGAAAAGAAAGATCTCCTTTCCTCCATGTTCGGTAGTTCAGAGTTTGGCAAGGTCTATTCAGGAGGCAACATAGTTGGCCAAGTGGAACTGACATCAAAGAAAGGCAAGTGGATGGTGAAGGTAGAGTCTTATTTTTGACGTAGGTACATCTTTTTCATATCCCTTACCCAAGCGTCTTTCTTGTTATATAGCTCCTTGTGTTTGCGGGTCTTACAGACCGAAAGTGCGTAGCTGCATAACATCGGAAAATATACCGACGAGTCCCCGTATACTATCACATTGCCCTTGTGAGAGGTCTTTATCTTGCCCCAGCTCTTGCCTTCCTGCAAGGTGGCTCCGGACAGCCCGCCTGTATCAGGCCTTGCATCTGTCATTTGAATAAGGTAGTCTTGGCCGCCCTCCTTTATCTTCAGGATCTGGTAGAGCGCAGGCCCCGTCTGCTGGAAAAAGTTTTTTGGTACTCCGCCTCCAAGCTCGAGACCGCCTGACTTTTTGCTCTTCCACAAAATCGCTGCTGACTCGGCCACGTCAAGTATCGTGTTTGGAAACACCCCCTTGCCCTCTAGTAACAGGGGCAGCATGTTAAGGCCAATCGACGAGTCACCTATTGCAGGCATGTAAACAGGTACCTTGTGCTCATATGCCTTGACTAGAAAAGACTTTTCCGGATACTTGGCATTTTCCTTGGCAGCCTTGCCCAGCACGTAGGAGATGTCTGCGGTAGATGCGTTTACAGGCATCTCGCCAAACCTCTCCCCCATATCCTTCTGCACAAGCAGATCCTGAGTCTGCAGGGTCTCCATCTCCTTGATGTAGACGTCATAGATGCGCACGATTTGTCGGGTATAGAGCACGTCATCATCCACATCAAAGTGGCCCTGCTTGACAGGAAGGTCATAGGCAAAGTGCAAGTCGTGGTACACGTTTGCACCGGTAGACACGATCCAGTCTATGAATCCGGCTTCTATCATGGTAGAGATGCTCCTGCCCATGCCTATCGGCGTCATAGCGCCGGCAAGAGTGAGGCAGACAGTTGAGTTGGTGTTTATCATGTCCTCAAGCGTCTCTGCTGCTTCTGCAAGTCTCCGAGCATTGTATCCTGTTGAACCGTAGAACTTGATCAAGTCCGGGACGGTCATATTCGAAGACACCTGCGGAGGGTCTATCTTGCGGCCAGAAAATGTGTGTCTTGGATCGTTGTCGCGTTGTCGACGATGGCTGCCGTGGTCGTGCACCATCTTGGTAGAAATACACTTGCTTAAAAATTCTGTCAGATGAGACTTTTATTATAGAGGTTGTAATACGCTCGTATGGCCGGCAAAAAAAAGGACGACCTTTTGCACAGTGCAGTCAAGGACTACTCTATCGGAAAGAGTACCAACATCAGTGCTATTCTGAAAAGCATGGAAGAGTCCGGCGGATTTGAGTCGCGCAACTTGGCAGACGGCGTCGATATCCTGAGGAGGATGATAGATGAACCAAGGTGTACCAAGTTCCTGTCCTTTGTAGCTGCCCTGATGTCTACAGGTGCCAGGGGCATAGTCCGCGACATGTTA
>CAZPIL010000021.1:0-11193 GCA_964586705.1 uncultured Nitrososphaera sp.
GTCTCTGGATTTCGACTTCTTTTGGAATCAGTGCTGGCATTTGGGCCATTGTTTTTCCACCGTAAGAAAAAATGGCATGAAGATGATTTATGCTTGGTTGTTGCGATAATCGCACCGTTCTACATGGATATCAAGAATATCATCCTTGTAATAACTGTCTTTTTGGGATTAACCCAATTTTAATATAATATTTTGAAAAAAAGCTGTATGAGCAATAATGCTAATCATAATTGACGAGCAGTGTTAAAAAAGTAACGGCTAGCAAAGTAAATACGGTTATCTGTGTGATATGCCTTCATGCGAAATCTGGACCAGAGAATATGGCAGGTTCTCCGCAAACTTGGGAACAAAGCTGACCTAGAACGCTCTGGGAAAATAACAGTTGCCGACAATGAAGGAATGCTTGCCATAACCCGTGATACCGGTATTTACTTTAACATGATGCTGAAAGCGATTCATGCTAGAAAAATTCTCGAAGTTGGCACATCGGCCGGCTATTCCACACTATGGTTCTCTGATGCGATACGGTATAACCTGCGCGATCATAATGACCATTTCCAAAACTCGATCATAACAATTGAGAAAAATCCGTCAAAAGTTATCACAGCCCGGAAGAATTTTGATGAGGCAGGTGTGAGTAATATGGTGGAAACTTCTGAAGGTGTTGCGCTAGACATATTGGAGGATATGCTAGCAAATTATCAAAGCAACGGCCAAGTTCCTGCAGTACCCTTTGATTTTATATTTCTTGACGCGGACAAGGAGAATGCCATCAAATATTTTGACCTTGTTTTGCCAATGGTCAGAGTTGGAGGTATAATTGCAGCCGATAATATCCAATATCCTGAAAGTTGTGTTGCTGAAATGAGCAAGTATTCTAAATATGTACAGAGCATACACAATGTAGAATCAGTAACTGTCCCTATCGGTCATGGCGAGGAAATTACATTAAAGCTACCAGACTGATGCATCATTAACATACACGAAGACCTGACACAACATAAGCAACTGTTTTATTTTATCATAGCCGCTTGTACCTGCATGTCTACAGGGGAGTTACGGTGCAAGGAGTGCGGCCAGGTATTCGATACCATAGAATCTCTCCAAGAACACATCCAGAATGAGAGACAGGTGATTGAATTCCGTAACAAAGGCGTAGACGATGGTTAGTCTGTTCTTGGTAGACTGCCAAACACTGATGCGCGTCTGAAAAATCCAATGTGCTAGTAGCATAGAGGTTAGAGATACCGGCTACCTGGGTTTCAGTCTACGTGACAGGTCGGGGTAGATGAGGTAGTTTGCAATTTACTTCTGGCATCCTCCCTGCCGTAAACGGCTAGAGGTTCCTGTTCAACGCTGAACAGATGTGGTGTGTGTGCTATTCGCATGCTACTGCTAGCCCCTTGCGAGGCTTTACAGCTACGTTTGTTGCTAGCTTGACCACCTTTGCCTTGCGGATAAGCAAGTTTCAGTCGAGGAAGCAAGAAGCCCATGAATTTATTCGTGGGTAGTTCACTATTTATAAGTAGTCCAGTAGTAGAAGTTCCAGTCGGCCAATAAAATCTTCATCCGACCAGACCCAGCACCAACAATGTTCAGACCAAGTCTACTACGCGGAATTCCTACAAGTGTACTTGCACTATCCCTAGTGTCGCTAGTAGTCATGATGGGATCCAGTATGGTGACCCCATCGCTGACACTTTATGCACAAGACCTTGGGGCAAGCGAGTTCTTAGTGGGAGCTATAGTGGCAGGGTTTGCCATAGGGCGCCTCATCTTTGACATTCCGTCAGGGTTTCTGACTGGAAGGGCCGGAATTACAAGATCCATGATTATGGGTCTTGTCGTCCTTGCAGGTGCCTCTACACTAGCCGGCTACGCCCCGAGCTTTGAAGTCTTGCTCATTGCCCGGCTGTTTGAAGGCATAGGGTCATCCATCTATGTCAGCGCCGCTATAACCTTTGTGCTCATATCGTCTGACAAAATGGGCAGGAGGACGAATATTGGAGCATATCAGTCGATACTCATGACAGGCCCCATAATAGGACCTGTAGTGGGGGCTCCAATAGCCCTCATAGGCGGATATGGTGCCCCATTTTTTGCGTTTGCCGCTATGATGGCAGGGGCAGTAGCAGTCACACTAGCCTTTTCGCAAAAACTGAAAATCCCTAAAGTTCCAGACAAAGACCTAGATCAGACAGATGCAAAAAAGTCCACCTACTTTAATTCTGCTTCGTTAGCCACCTTCGGCTTTACGTTCCTGCGATCCGGCATATACATAACGGCTATGCCGCTTTTTGCATATCAGAACCTGTCCGTCTCTGTATTCGAGGTTGGCCTGATCCTGACAGTTGCTTCTCTTGCAAACCTGGTTACTTCCTTTACCTCTGGCAGATTCACGAACAGATATGGGCCTCAGCGTTCGCTCATCGCAGTAATCCTGCTGTCAGCTGCGCTCGTTGCAGCAATTCCGTTTGTAAACACATGGGTTGTTCTCCTTGGAATAATGGCGCTTGTAGGAGCCACGTCGGGCTTTTTTGGGCAGTCAGTGGCTTGGGCAGCAGATCAAATAGAAGAGAAGGCAAAAAGGCTTGGTTCTAAAGTACAAACAAAGAGCACAGGGGCACTTGCAGGCATGCATTCACAAGTGGCGAAAGGTATGGGATTCAATAGGGCTGTGGGTGATATAGGCCTTGTAGCCGGCCCACTTTTTGTGGGTTACATGATATCCGCCTTTAGCGGCAGCCACCTTGTGTGGACATTATCATTTGGAGCCTCGGCAGCGGTGATCGCAGGAGTAGCTCTCTTGTTACTTGCACCAGCCAAGCATGAAAGCAGATCGCAGACATGATGCAGAACTTCGGTTTGAAATAAAGTCTGCGCCATTTCTAAATAGGTGATTGCTAACTCTTAAGCAGTTGATATACAGGTGTTTTAATGGTCACATCAGCTTTGCGAGGAAGCTGTTTCAATGTGGCATGAAAGGCTGCGAAAGGCCGGTCGACGTTATTAGCGAAATCGACATTGACTGGCTCTACAAGATAAGCCCCGAAGGCCTTTCGATGAAAGAAGACGACCTGCATAAGATACTTGGAGACAAGAACATGCCAAAGGAAGTGAAAGACATGATCAGTGAGACGTTTCCCGGCCTGAAGAAAAAGAGGTTGCGGTTCTGGTAGGTTCTATTGTGCATCTATGATGGCATAGTCAATTATTCCACTTGCCGAGGCGTCTTTCATCTTCAATAGGGACTTGTAGAGAATACCCTCTACAAATGAAGGATACTCGCTCAGGATATTTCTCCTAAGTGCCTGCCTGTTTTCGATGTAATAGTCTGCAAGCGGTTCGTATACTTGGCGACCTATGTGCCTGATGTTTTTTATCGTAAAACCTCCGCGCTCAGTAGCATTTTTGACATATTCTAGATCATAGTGTTCTGAGGACCAAGTAAACGAGAGAATTCCGAGGTTTGTAACTGCCTTCCAGTGTCCTACATTTCGTTTCAATACAGGCAGTGCCATTACCAAAAGCCCATCCTCTTTCAAAACCCTCCTTGACTCTTCAATGAACTGTCCAAGCGGTCTAAAATGTTGGGCTGACTCGAGAGCAACTATCCTGTCTGCGCATTGATTGGACATGGGAAGCGCGGTACAGGTCGCATTCACTGACGAAATGCCGCCATGGCCATTGGGAGATTCTGTTGCAAACAAGAGCTGCTTACGGTTGATGTTCACACAAACAATATCGGGATCATGTATTTTCTTCCACTGCCTGGCTGGGGCGCCAAGCCCGCTGCCGACATCTATCAAGCTCTTGCCTGAGGAAAGCTCGGCAATATTGCCTACAAGCGAGCATAGATTACACTGTGCTGATATTGGGTCATTCACGCCATCCCAGTATCCGAAATTTAGCATGTCGCCGCCTGTTGCCAGTCGCATCACCGGCGAGAGGGAATTGTATAGGTTTATGACATCGCGCTCGTTACGCCTAAAAGTCCAAAGGATGACCTGAAGGGGATTTATGAAAGCCAAGGACTCACAACCACCTTCTACTCTCCGTCCTTGTAACTCTATTATGCAAGGTTGCCCTTTCGCTGATTGAGAGCTTTCAAGACTGGCCACCTAGGTCTATGAAAACATTGCCCGGCCTGCCTCCCGCCCGCAGACCTAACCGCAACTTTCCATTACCGTACTCTACGTCACCTATGCTGTCTTTAAAACCCCTGGATGCAAAGTGCAGCCTACTTGACTTCAGATTTATGGCAAACGCACCATTACTCTCGCTTGCGGATACAAAGTTCAACATTTTTTCATTCACAAGCTCGAACAACTCGCGGCACACCGGCTTGAGGATATCCCACGCCTCCGTTTCTGAAAGCTCTGTCATCTTACTCCGCCACCACTGTATAGAATGTTGGCATAGGGGGTTTAGCCATGAACGCGATGGCCTGCGCGTGTACCTCTGCGTGTTCTCTTGTCTGATGCATCTTGGCAAAAGAGTCACGATCGCTAAACACTACCATCATCCTGTGTCTTCCATCCTGAGACTCTAGGAGCCTTCGTGCAATAAAACCATCAAACTTTGATATGATCTTGTTTGACTCGATAAACCACTCCTTGAATTTCTGCATGGACTCTTTTTTCAGCTCGATGTCAGAAATTACGACAAACTTGCCCTTCTCGGTGACGACTGGAAGTTCCATGTCAGCTTCAAGTAAGGACCATTATTTAAAATAAATAATTCACCACATCCAGTCGCGCTCTTCTAGCCATTCTATCAGCCTCATCAACTCATCAACTCATCTACTCTCGCCTCTCCACCGATGTCATTTCTGCAAGCTTCGTAATGCTTCAACACGGCTCGTTCTTCCTCGCCTGAGAGGCTTTTCATTTCTTCTATCATGTCAAAGAACCTGTCCTCTTTTCCTGTATGGTCAGCAACATAGATGGCGTAGGTCCTAAGGAAACAGGCGACTGGCTCTCTGCCGTCAACAGATCTCTTCTTCCATTCTTCAAGGTGCCTGTGCATCATCCGCGCTACCCTGCGGCCAAACTCGTGCTCTATCTTGAACTTGCGTACCTCCTCTTCGTACACATCGTTCTTGCCCTTGGTTGAGGGAAAGTACGCCTTCTCCTCCTTGCCATGATGAAATGCGTCAATGAATTCCTCGATCACCACGCAGATTATCCCAATATCTTCAAGCGGTATGTCCTTGCCTGCATACAGCTTGTCGGAGCAGCGCTGCGTAATATCCTGCACGCGCCTGATCACCACGTGATCCTGTTTGAGATCCCGAGTGCTCATATCCGTAGCTGCTACTTGTCCATATAATAGTCCCGAGACAATTAAACGCTCAAATACCTTGAGCATCAAATATGCGCAGATGTCAGCTATAGAACTGGACAGTCAAGAGATTGTCTACCTTGACTGGAATAATGCCCTTGACATTTTGGACAAGGCCTACAACTCGGGTCTGTTTGTGCTAATTATAGGACCCAAAGGCACAGGCAAGACAACACTTGTGCGCAAATTTGCAACCAAGGTGAAAAAACCCATTCACTCGGTAAACTTTTCTCTGCGCACAAGGGAGTCCCATCTAATAGGCACCCGTACAGTAGAACAAGGCCAGATCAACTTTGCCGAAGGTGTGCTTGTAAAATCAATGAAGGAAGGTAGCATGCTGTACCTTGACGAGCTGAACGCCGCGGAAGCCGATGTCCTGCTCAGACTTGATGAGGCGCTAGATGACAGGCGCCAGCTTATATTGAAGGAAGCAGAGGGTCAGACAGTTGGGGCGGCTCCTGGCTGGTTTGTAATAGCTACTATAAACCCGCTCTCACATGTTGGAACAAAAGAGCTTCCGCCACAGCTACTGAGCAGATTCCCGGTCCGCATGAGACTTGAGTATCCGCCAGAAGATCTAGAGCTTGAAATAGTAAAACGCCACGTCACACTCGACGATCAAAAGACACGTGATGTAAAACATGCGATCCAACTTGCAAGAAACCTGCGCGACGCCGCAGCCGTGGAAGAATTGTATTACAGCCCATCCCTTCGAGAGACAATCGCCTTTGCCAAGATGCTTGGCGCGGGTTTAGCCGGCAGGCAGGCAGCAGAAGTAGTTTATGCGAATGCCTATGATCAGTGGGGACAGGTCGAGTACCAAAAAGTCATGGATATGATAACATCGATCTTTGGCGACAACTGATGCCAGAACGCGGCATGACGATGAGAAATGACATTTTGCTTGACATCGCCATGTTCCTTTCGCGCAGGTGGTCAGGCAACGACCGCGTGACAGTTGTACTAGTACCGGACCGGCAGCCTACAGCAAAGCCTGACAAAAATCAGATTATGCTTCCTGCGCTGACATATTACGTGGGCACGGACTTTCAGAAATACCGGCAGTGGCGCGTCAGCCTGTGGTACGAGTCGATGCGAATGAGGCATTCTTCCAAGGTCCTTTCCAACGAGCATGCTTTCGGCTTTGTGCTCAATACACTTGAGACGAAGAGGATAGAGATACTCGGACTTCGCAACTGGGAAGGAATGGTAAACGAGTTGATATTTAACGAGGGTATATCGTGGATGTCCAGGCAGCTCCTAAACACGATATACGGCCGGTACAAGATTGCCGAAGCATTCTCCCAATATTTTCTGACTGGATATATCAAAGGCGAACTTTTTGGCGGAGAGCAGGACAAGGTACAAAAAGCGACCGAGTTTGCAAATGAGGTGATTAAGGAAGCCGTAGAAAACGGCTATGGAACAGAGTGGGTGGAACAGCACATTCCTAAGATAATAAAAATCCTCGAGCTCGATCCGCTTGTATCCATACCTGTTCTTGCACCCCGCACAAGAATGGGTGCTTCACTTACACAGAGCGACATCTTGAAGCAGGTGGAAAAAGTTGTGCGTACTAGACGGAAGGAAAAAGATGCCGAGGAAAAGACAAAAGAGATCTATGAGGGGAACGATGTCCTACACGAGTTTGAGACTCTTGTAAAAGAAAGCAAGAAGACGGAGAATAAGGGTTACGACAGTCTGGAGAACTTTGGACTCTCGACACCAGATAGGATGGATGTGGATGAAAGCAGGATATATGATTTGGACCTGATACAGAAGGTCAAGGCCGCATTTCGAGACTGGAAGACGGGTTGGGTGGAGAGGCACGACGATACAGGCGAAGAACTTGACATCGAGACCTTCTCAGAGGCCCTACCAAAGCCGTTTCTGTCTGATATGAAGTTGTCAATAAAGACCAATATTGTTCTCCTCTTGGACCACTCAAGCAGCATTGCTGATGTGGAGCTGGAGTACAAGCAGGCTACTGTTGCGCTGTGCGAGGCCCTGTCATACCTTGGTGTAAAGTTTGCAGTATATGCATTCTCTACAGAAAATCGCCAAGTAAAATGCTGGGTCGTAAAGCCTGTTAATATCAAATGGTCAATGACCTCTGCTCGTCGCCTTGCGCAGATAAAGGCAGTTGGCGGCACGCCTTTGGCAGAAGTCTACGGGCTCTTGCAGCCTACAGTAAAGTTGGTTCGGCCCGATATCTTTGTGACTCTGACAGACGGTGAGCCCTCAGACTTTGACGCAGTACGCGCAATGGTCCTTTCATACCGCAAGGCCGGCATCAAGATGGTCGCAATAGGCGTAGGAAGGCATTTGAACGATGCAGTAAGTATAGGCCACAATCTGAAATATCTGAACTATGAAAAAATTCTGGCAGTCAGTAGACTGCAGGACATGCCAAAAAAAGTAATCAAGCTTTTGCGTACCTAGATTGATAGGGCAGGGTTTTCCTTCTTTACCTTTTCCCAGTCTGCTAGGAACGCGGCCAGACCCTTATCTGTGAGCGGATGGGCAGTCATTTTGCCGAGTATGTCTGGTGGCAGGGTGACTACGTGCGCGCCTATTTTGCCTGCCTCAACTACATGCATAGGATGCCTGACGCTTGCGACGAGCACTTCTGTCTCAAACCTGTAGTTCTTGAAAATCTGGACAATTTCACGGATGAGCTCCATACCATTCTGACCTGCATCGTCCAGCCTGCCTATGAACGGGCTGACATATGCTGCGCCGGCCTTTGCAGCCAAGACTGCTTGGTTTGCTGAAAAAACAAGTGTAACGTTTGTATGTATTCCATCTTCCCTGAGCTTTTTGACGGCCTTCAGCCCTGCCGGTATCATGGGGATCTTGACTATGACATTCTTGCCATATTTTTTTAGTCTGTGGGCCTCTTCCATCATTCCTTCGTAGTCTGTGGCCACCACCTCTAGGCTTACCGGCCCCGAGATCATCTTTACAATTTCACGCATTATTTCTGCAGGATTTCCTTTCTCCTTTGAGAGGAGGGTTGGGTTCGTTGTCACGCCGTCTACAAGCCCCATGTCATTGTACTTTCTTAGCGACTCGAGATTTGCTGTATCAAGAAAGATTTTCATTTGGACCTACGCCTTGTTTCAAGGACTGACCTTGCTATTTCTGTTGCGGTCAGCCCGTACTGCTCAAGCAAAGCATCCACTTCTTCGTCTCTAGCCGACTCGCCAAATACATCTCGCACACCGACGCGCTTTATGGGGACCGGATATGTCTCGCCTGCGACCTCTGAAACAGCAGAGCCCAATCCGCCTATGATGTTGTGCTCCTCTGCAGTTACTATGGCCCCTGTTTCTCTGGCACACTTGGCAACAAGTTCAACATCAATCGGTTTTATTGTAAACATGTCTACCACGCGCACAGAGAGCCCCTTTTCTTGCTTTAGGACAGCTGCCGCCTCGAGGGCCTTTCCTACCATCAGTCCACATGCCATGATTGTAGCGTCAGAACCATCGACAAGAACATTACCTCTGCCAATTACAAATTGCTCGGCTGGCGCCAATTCTGAATATATTAGCTCCGTAGTTGGCCTTGCAAGGCGCATGTAGAACGGACCGGGCGTGTTTGCAACCTTCCTTATAAGGTGTCTTACTGCAACCGCATCTGATGGAACCATAACGCGCATATTGGGCATTGCCCTCGTAGTGCTCAGATCTTCGATCTGCTGATGCGACGCGCCATCCGGTCCTACCGTGAGACCGCCATGAGAAACTACCAGCTTGACATTGAGAGCCGGGTAGCATATTGTGTTGCGGATCTGGTCAACTGCTCTTCCCGGTATAAACGCTGCATAGGTGCTTGCAAACGCCACCTTGCCGGCGATGGCAAGGCCAGCTGCTATCGATACTAAATTTGCCTCCGCGATTCCGACATTGAACATGCGCTCAGGAAACTTGTCTCCAAATTTCTTGGTCTTGAGCGAATCGGTGGTGTCACCCCCCACGCAAACTATGCGGGTATCTGACTTGCCAAGTTCCACGAGAGTATCGCCGTAGGCGCCTCTCATGTCGGCAGTCTTTTTCTCGCTACTTAATAGCATTGAGCTCTTCCTCTACACCGAGTTCGGATGCGTATGGAATCAATATATGTTTACGGGCCTTCATCCAGTCTGACCTGATGCCAATCTTCGAGGAATGCTCAAGCAGTCTCTTCTCAAGCGCTACTTCGGCCTTGTGACGCAATTGTATTATCGCTGTATGAATGTCAGTATTGCCATATACGGCACTCCCTGCAACAAATATGCGGGCGCCTGCATCGTATACCGACTGCAACGTCGTGGCATCGATTCCGCCATCGGCCTCTAAATAACCTCTGAATCCATGCTCGCGCAGCTCTTTGTTGACTCCGACCATCTTGGGCAAGGTTTCAGGAATGAACTTTTGTCCTGCAAACCCCGGATTCACTGACATCACGATGATGACATCAAGGCTTGGAAGGTAGGGGTACAGCCACTTTGGAACATCTGTCTTGGGGTTTATTGCAATGCCTGGGCTTATGCCTGCAGCGAGGCACCTTCCGTGAATAGTGGCAAACTCTTTCTCTGTGCAGGCTTCCGCGTGTACAGTGATGATGTCGCATCTCGCATCAATGTATTCGTCAATGTGGTCTATGGGCCTTTCAATCATCAAGTGAGCGTCAAACGGCAGCGACGTAGAAGGCCTCAGCTTCTTTATAGTGTCCGCAAGAAACGTTCTGTTCGGGACAAACCTGCCATCCATAACATCGAGGTGTATGAGTTCCACACCCTCGCGTTCTGCTTTTTTGATCTTTTGTTCATAGTTTTCCTTCTCGCCTGCTATGATCGAAGGCGCTATGAGGAATTCACTTTCCAGCTCCTCTAGCAACACCGGAGTCTGCTTTTTGGGCGGAGCCTTTCCGTGCCACTGGGGGTTGTTTGCCATATGGCGGATGCCGTTTCCCTTGATGGTGTTTGCCACTATCATCACCGGCTTGTCTTTTACCTGCGCAGCCTTGTTGAGCGCGTCCATCAACTGCTCGACGCGGTGACCGTCTACTTCGAAGACCTGCCAGTTGAACGCTTCCCACTTGTTCTTGGCGGGGTCAAGAGGCATGATATCCTCGGTAAAGCCGTCTTGCTGGATGCGATTTCTGTCAAGCACAGCTACAAGGTTGTCGAGCTTGAACTTGGCCGCTGCCATGGAAGCCTCCCATATCTGACCCTCGTTCGATTCTCCATCGCCTATCAGTACATAGACGCGGTTTTTCTTGCCATCCAGCCTACTTGCAAGGGCTACACCTACGCCTACGGAAAGCCCGATACCTTCGGAGCCTCCTGAATATTCGATGCCTGGTACACTGTGGTGCTTCTGGTGATCGGAATACCTTACCGGATGACCCTGCAGGCGCGATCCTAGCTTACGCAATGTCTTTATCTCATCGGGAGGAAAATAGCCTGCAGCTGCAAGGGTAGAGTAAAAACCCGGCGCAGAGTGTGCCTTTGAGTTTATGAAATAGTCACGCTCATCCCACCCGGGATTCTCCGGATCATGCTTCATCCTTCTGAGATAAAGGGTGCTCATTATTTCAGCAGCGGAAAACGATGCACCGGGATGGCCTGAGCCTGCCTCTGCTATGCCCTGGATGGCCCACGTGCGAACCTCGCGGATCTTTCTCTTCAACTCGAGGTAGCGCAGGTTAAAGCCCATATTTTTCACCCGAGAATAACTCCACTGCAGCTCAAACTGACTTTGAGGAAAATAAAAACATAGCTCTATTTTCCAAACAGTCTGGAGAGCTAAGGCTTTAAGGCCGTCAGGCCCCATGTACCGTATATGTCTCTGTCGTCGCTCT